>CALGJU010000248.1 GCA_937928685.1 uncultured Granulosicoccaceae bacterium | reverse complement strand
AGTTAGAGCTCCTGGTGGGCTGTCTGAATATGCTTGTGCGTGTGGTTACCCGGGTGTGTATTCACGAGTCGCTTCAGGGTCATCAGAAGTGCGCGGTATAGCCAGTAAGTCTTTCCATGCCTCATCGCTAATCGGGTAGTTGGCCCACTCGAGGGTTTGCGCTATACGCTCGGGTTTACTAACACCGCAAATGGTTGATGAAATTCTGGAGTCGCGCATTGAGTATTGCAATGCGGCGGCGCCTGGCGGGATATTGTACTTGTCACAAACAGCTTCAACAGCACGTAATGGATTTAGCATTTGTTCGGTAACTTCCTGGTATACGTAACGCTTCACTGAGGCTGTGCCCTTTGCCAATGCACCACCGCAGTAGGGGGCGGCATTAAACACGGCTATGTTGTTTGCATCGGCATAGTCTATAAGCTCTTTGCCGTTGGCGTTGACCAGCGTGTGGCGGTTGTGTGTGATTATGCAGTCAAAGTCACTGCTTTTTAGTATTGGCAGCATAACGTCTACTTTACCTGCTGCAAGGCCAATTGCTTTGCATAAGCCTTCATCACGCATTTTGTAGAGTTCATCAATGGCGCCACCGGAACGAGTTACCAGATCTAGAGATTCTGCGTGTTCCGGATCATGTAGATGCAAGATATCAATGTGGTCTATACCCATGGCTTCTAAACTTTCTTCAAGGGAGCGCCTTGCTTGCGCCGCATCGAAGATGCCTGAATCCAGATCTCGATCAAGTTTGGTTGAAACGATTGCGTGGTCTGGCAGGCCGCCGAGCTCACGAATCGCCAGACCCATTCTCTGTTCACTCCGACCAGCGCCGTAGATTCGGCTAGTATCGATGAAAGGTGTGCTTGATGTGAGAATTGCTATGATGGTTTCAATGGCGCGTTTTTCATCTACCTCATAGCTGTATGTGTCTGGCATGTTGCCAAGGGCTGTGGTGCCAAAACATATCTTTGGTACTTGAATACCGGTAGATCTGATCGGGAGAAGCGAATTTGCTTTCATCAGGGTGGATTCCAATGGAGACTGAACTGTCGGGTGAGGGGGGAGTAACCTGTTTAGCTCGTACCTTCAAGGATATGCACTTTTCGATCACTGATATGCTCGCCTACCTGTTTGGCATAAGCTGCCATGTGGGCGGATTTTGCATGGGCTTCCAGATGTGCCATTGTCTGCCATTTTTCAATGACCACAAAAGTGTTTTCACCTAACAGGTTTTGTGCGGGCAGTGCATTGTTCGCATCAATCACCGGTTGGTACTCAATACAGCCATCTTCGGCCAATACGGCCGGAATGTTGGCATGAAATGCATTAAGTACTTCAGAGCGTTTATCCGGTTTGGTTGTTATCACTGCGATGACATGGATCATCCCGATTCCTTTTTGTACTTGAGTTATGGTGATTGAGCTAACTGGTTTAGTTACGCCAGCCAGGGGTCATGCGATCAAGCATTCGTAGATAGGCTGGCCACTCCGGTAACAACACGTCAGCCCCGCCTTGTGATGCACCGGACTCAAATTGTTCCCGTGTTTTTGCGACCACTTCCGGGTCTGGCCGTTTAAGTGTTGCACCACCGGCGACAGCGGCCATTGCCTTGAGTTGTACACCGGCACAATCTTCAAAATGATACAAGCGGGTAAAAGCATGTGCGATGCTTTGCCCGCAAATCAGTATGCCGTGGTTGTACAACAGCATGGTGTGATTACTTGTGCCGAGGTCTTTTACCAGGCTTTCACGTTCGGCAAGGTCCAATGCAATACCCTGAAACTCATGTGTAGCAATTCGATCATGAAACATGCAGCCCATTTGCGTTAACGGGATAAAGCCTTCTTCCAGGCAACAGATGGCGGTGGCGTTTTGTGAGTGGGTGTGTAATACGCACTGTAAATCAGGGCGCGCTGCATGAATAGCGGAGTGGATGGTGTAGCCAGCGCTGTTGATCGGGTGGGGGCTGTCATCAAGTTTGTTACCGTTAATGTCAATTTTGACGAGGTCACGTGGACCGATTTCGTCATAGCCGTGGCCAAACGGGTTAATAAGTAAGGCCTCGGTGCCGGGTATTCTCGCAGTAATGTGGTTATAAACCTGAGACGTCCATTGATAATAATGGACCAGCCGGTAGCTTGCAGCAAGATCTACACGGGTCTGCCATTCAATGTCACTCATTGAATCGGGTCGGGTACTTGTTACTGCCTGGGCACTGGTGCTGCCTGACATGTCAGGTCTCCCGCTGAATGCAATATCGGTGGTTTGGGTTGATGATAATCAACTCATTTGCCACCCACAAGCGATTCATGTGCGTATGTTAGTCTGAGCGACGGGTAAAGACATAATAGATAGGTGGCAGATGCGAGTAGCAATACTTGGCGCCGGGGCGATGGGGTCCTGGTTTGGTGGCAGACTGGCGCAATCGGGTACCGATGTGCAGCTGTTAACGACCAATAAGGCACATCGGGATGCGATTAATACCCATGGTTTGATTTTGGAAGCAGAGGGTAGCCGAACTGCTGTTGCAGTAAACGTGTATGACCCGGAGAATATTGAAGCTCCCATAGACTTGATTGTGTTGCTCACCAAATCCTTCCAGTCGCGTGATGCGATGAATACAGTTGCGCACGCGATCGGAGAAACCACCTACGTACTGAGCTTGCAAAATGGCTTAGGCAATAGTGAGCTTATAGAAGCGTTTTTACCTCGTGAGCGCATTATGATAGGCAATACTATGATGCCGGTAGATCGGATCGCCGCCGGTGTTGTACGCCGAACAGGCGAGGGCATCACCCGATTCAGTAGTGTTATAAGCGCTGATGATCCCATGATTGCGAAAATACTGCATGCGTTCTCTGATACCGATATCAACATTGAGCACGATGCGGCGATTCATAAAGCGGTATGGGAAAAGGTTGCATTTAACGCAGGGATGAATGCGGTGTGTGCGCTCGGGCGTGGGACGCCTGGTGGTATTGGTGCTGCAACGGGTGCGCTTGAATTAGTGAAGCAGGTGGCGGCAGAAGTTGCCGCGGTTGGTGTAACTCAGGGAGTTGTGATTGATCTGGAGTCAGTGAATCAGACTATTGAATTTGCGTGTGCGAACCACAGGAATCATAAGCCGTCGATGCTTCAAGACTTACTGGCGGGTAAGCGTACCGAGGTTGATGCCCTGAATGGGGCAATAACTAAATTTGCAGCACGCGGTGGAGTTGCTGTGCCGCTGAATGAAGTTTTATTAACACTAATCAAGGTGGCGGAAAATTCCCTGTTGTCTGGTTGTGACGATTAAGGTGTGATGATTAGGGTGTGACGAGGAGATTGATGCTCGCTCGTGCGGGGGTCATAATAGCTCGTCGGGATTCCTGAGGGTGGGGTTGTCCTCAGTTGTAATCGCTTATCATTAGATGCCATTGTGAATACGATTAAGAAAATTGTTAAGTTATTAGCGGTCGCTATCGGGGCGTTGCTTCTTGTGGCGGGTTGTCAGGTATTGCGCAATTCTCAGGGGCCGGTACTTATGCCTTCCTCCACCGAAGCGTTGCGTGTAGCGACCTACAATGTTCACTACATTGCCCTAATGCGAAAGCGGGCTGCGTGGGGTACTGATCATTGGGAGCGTCGCAAGGCACCGCTTGATGCAGCCTTTAAAGCATTAGGTGCAGATGTCGTTGCCATGCAGGAAATGGAGAGCTTTGGTGGTGGCAACAGCGATACCATTAATCTGGCGCGTACCTGGCTGGCTACAAATAACCCGGAATATAGTGTGGCAGCGATCGGTGACTGGCAAACGTTTCCGTCGACGCAACCGGTTTTCTATAAGCATGAAAAGTATGCTGTGGTTGATCAAGGATGGTTCTTTTTTTCAGACACGCCGGATGAAATCTACTCACGAACCTTTAACGGGTCGTATCCGGCCTTTGCCTCATGGGTGAAGTTTCGTCAGATTGAATCCGAATGTGTATTCAGTGTGATGAATGTTCATGTGGATTATTCCAGCCGTGACAATAGAACAAAGTCTGTTGATCTTATTATTTCGAGAATAAAGCCCTGGATAGATAGCGAACAAAAAGTATTGTTGCTCGGGGATTTAAATGCTCGATTGGGTTCGCACTTGCACAAAAGACTGAAAGCCGTCGGTCTGCAATTCGCGCCGGTGCGAGGGTCAACTTTTCACTTTAACCGTGGCATCAATTTGTTTGGCGCAATTGATCATATCGGGTATACAAATAATATCGAGCCGTTGGCTGAGCCCGCGGTGCTACGCGACAAATTTGGTGACGTGTGGCCGACTGATCACTACCCTGTAGTTGCAGATTTGCGATTATCAGCGCAAAACGATTGCCGCAATTAATTATTACGGACAACGACCGTTGCTTGTGAGTATGATGTTGAGCTGGCGCTTTAGTCACCGTGATTAAGGGCGACCAGGTTTTCTTTTAGTACTATTTCAATGCGCACTTTTTCCTGTCCACGATCAATATCCAGACGATCACTTTTCGCGCGCAGAACACGGATGGCACTGCGTACAATGTGGCCGATATTCTGTGTGATCACTGCGTCAAATGTACCTGTTTCCAATGCCAATCGATTATGTGGTGTGAGCTCATGCGCGATAACGACGAAATCATCAGCGTTTTGGAGTTGCGATAGTGTGTCCCCCAGTTGCTGATTGCCGGAGCTAAGTGAATAGATTCCTTGTACATCGTTGTACAGTTGCAGGGTCTGATTAATAGCATGTCGGATACGTTGTGCGTTGTCGTGTCCTTCAATGGTAGGTAATACTTCCAGGTGCGGAAACTGCTTCTGCATAACGTCATCGAATCCGCTTCTTCGCTCTACACTGTCATGGGATTGCATGGAGCGCGATAAGACTAAAATTTTACCCGTCCTCTGGCCTACAAACCTACCCATTAAAACCCCGGCGGTTTTACCTGCAGCGATATTGTCGATACCTACAAAGTGGTCGCATTTGGTATTTGGCAATGTGGAAATTATCGCTACTACCGGAATTCCCGAATCTTTGAGTTGTCGTACGGCATCACGCAGGTGTGGAGTTTCGGGCGCCATGATAGCGATGCCATCAACGGCGCTGTCAGATAGCGTATTAAGTGTACGAACCAGTGCGTGTGGATCTTCTGCTGATACAGGAAGGAGGTCGATCTCGGTTCGTTCGTTGAAGGCCCGTGTTGCACTGTCAAGCACTTCGGCGGCAAGTGCCTGTTGAAATTGACCGCCGTGTTCCGGTATCACAAAAGCCATACGGTACATGCGCTTTTTAGCCAGATTGGCGGCGGAGAGATCACGTACGTAGTCTAGTTTTTTAACTGCAGCACTGACTCTGGACACCGTTCCATCACTGACGCCGGCGCGTCCATTGAGTACCCGGTCAACCGTTGCGGGACTGACTCCTGCCTCGCGGGCTATATCTACAATCTTTGGTCTCATCGCTCCGGTCTGGTAGTTTGAGTGAATTCCGTTTTGACATGAGGTACGTACCTCATTACGATGGTAGCACGATGATTCGTTTGGCTTGTAGGGGTTAGTCAATCATCTGAAGCTTGGGTGGTAGTTATCTGCCTGGTTAATTTTCAATACGGAGGAGGAGATATGAAACTTCAACGACTGGCGTCTGCTGCGCTAATCTTGGGTACCGGGTACGCCGCGTCGCCTGTCATGGCGGACGATCTAACACTTTGCTGGGCAGCATGGGATCCAGCCAATGCTCTGGTTGAATTGAGCAAAGATTTTGAAGCCCAAAGTGGCCACAACATGAGCTTCGAGTTTGTGCCATGGCCAAACTTTGCTGATCGCATGTTAAACGAATTAAATTCCGGCGGTAAGTTGTGTGATCTGTTAATTGGCGATAGCCAATGGATCGGCGGCGGGGCTGAGGCGGGTCACTATGTGAAGCTGAATGACTTCTTTGACAGCGAAAAAATAAGTATGGACGATTTCGCTCCCGCCACTGTTTACGCATACTCTACATGGCCAAAAGGTACACCAAACTACTACGCGTTACCTGCAATGGGTGATGCTAACGGTTGGTTTTACCGTAAAGACTGGTTTGAAAGAGAAGATCTGAAAGCAGAATACAAGGCTGCTACAGGCAATGAGCTAGGAGAGCCGAAGTCACAAAAAGAGTTAATGGAGATAGCCAAGTTTTTCCAGGAACGTGAGATCGATGGAAAGAAGGTCTATGGAGCGTCTATTTTCACAGAGCGTGGTTCGGAAGGTATTACGATGGGTGCGACCAGTGCACTATATCCGTGGGGCTTTAAGTATGAAAACACGCCCGGTAAGTACGATATGGAAGGTGCGGTCAATTCACCTGAGGCGGTAGAGGCGCTGGAATTTTACAAAGGCCTTTATGATTGTTGTACACCACCCGGGTACACCGACTCCTATATGGGTGAAAGCCTGGATGCATTTAAGTCAGGGCAGGTTGCCATGGCGATGAACTGGTTTGCATTTTTCCCGGGGCTATATGCTGACCCGGATACAGGTGGTGATAAAATCGACTTCTTTGTAAACCCTCCGCAGAATCAAGCTGGTTCTACCTTAGGTGGTCAGGGAATTTCGGTGATTAGATACTCTGAAAATCAAGATGCGTCGCTTGAATATATCAAGTGGTTTGCGCAGCCTGACGTTCAGGCAAAGTGGTGGTCGATGGGTGGCTATTCTGCACATAATTCTGTTTTGAACGATCCTGGTTTCAAAGACAGTCAGCCATTCGCAGGGGACTTCCTGGTCGCCATGGATGCCGTGCAGGACTTCTGGCAGGAGCCGGCTTATGCAGAGTTGCTACTGGCGATGCAAAAAAGACTACATGACTATGTGGTTGCCGATAAAGGCACTGCTAAAGAGGCATTGGATGCATTGATAGAAGACTGGACCGAAGTCTTCGAAGATGAAGGCAAGCTCTAAACGTCACCTCGAATTCGCCCTTCCAGGGATGGTTGGGCGATCCTTCCCGTGATCTATCTTTTCAAGTGTCTTGAGCTTCCGGTATGTCATTAGATCCTGTCGAACAGGTAGCGCGTGCAACCCCCGTTACTGTGGCAAAAAAAATTAGAGGTTTGTCTGACAGGGCGATAGCGTGGATCTTCGTAGGCCCGACAATACTATTGCTACTCGCGATCAATATTTTCCCGTTGATCTGGACGATCAACCTGAGTTTTACCAACTACAAGGCCAATCGGCCCAACCGACCGGTTGAATATGTTGGATTGAGGAACTACGAACGTATTCTTAATGACTCTGATATCTGGTTGAACATGCAGGCAACTGCGCACTTTCTTGTTTGGACAATAGTGTTCCAGGTGCTGATAGGCTTTACGTTAGCGTGGTTGATTAACAAAAAATTCAAAGGCAATGATTTATGGACGACGATAATTGTATTGCCAATGATGCTTTCGCCGGCGGTGGTCGGAAATTTCTGGACCTTCTTTTATCAGCCGCAGATAGGATTATTTAACTATGTGGTGGGCTTTTTTACCGGCGCCGATCCATCTTCATTCGAAATGCTTGGCTCGGTAGATCTTGCACCCTGGGCTATCGTTATTGTGGATACCTGGATGTGGACGCCGTTTGTCATGTTGATTTGTCTGGCTGGCTTGCGGTCTATTCCCAACTATATCTATGAAGCTGCAGCCATTGATCGGGCGTCTAAGTGGCGTCAGTTCTGGACTATCACACTACCGATGGTGTTGCCGTTTTTAATGCTTGCGGTGTTGTTTCGCGGCATAGAGAATTTCAAGATGTTTGATCTTGTGGTGCAGCTCACTGGCGGTGGGCCGGGCTCTACCACTGAACTCGCATCAATCAACCTTAAACGCGAAGCTTTTGAAAAATGGCGTACCGGTTACTCTTCGGCATTTGCGATTATCCTCTTCGTGACCGTATTTGGATTGGCGAGTATTTACGTCAAGGCGCTTAATAAGGTGAAAGAACGATGAGCTACTCGATAACAGAGCCGTCGTCCCGACAGAAAAAAGTCGCTGGTAGTCTGGTGATACTGTATGCGTTTATCACACTGGTACCGCTTTTCTGGGTGTTTATGACGGGGTTTAAAACACCGCCCGACAGTATTAGTTATCCGCCGAAGATTCTATTCACGCCTTCAATGGAAGGGTATGTCAATCTCTTTACCACTCGCACCCGTGTGTCACCAGAGAGGTTGCAGCAACTGCCGCCACCGGCTAACTTTGCTGAAGAAATAGTTCGCAATCGCAATATGGTGATAGTCGGGCCGTCAAAGTATGGTGAGCGGTTTTTGAATTCGGTTATTATCGGTTTTGGTTCAACATTCCTATCGATATTCTTAGGTACTCTGGCGGCTTATGGATTTTCGCGATTCAAAGTGCCGTTCAAAGATGATTTATTGTTCTTTATATTGTCAACTCGAATGATGCCGCCCATTGCCGTCGCCATACCCATCTTTCTAATGTATCGAAAACTCGGTTTATCAGATACACACGTCGGTATGATTCTGCTGTATACCGCGGTAAATATTTCATTGGCGGTATGGTTGCTCAAAGGTTTTATGGATGAGATACCACTTGAGTACGAAGAGGCGGCGTTGATTGATGGCTACACTCGTTTTCAGGCTTTTTACAAAGTGGTGCTGCCACAGGCTGCAACCGGCATAGCCTCTACCGCAATCTTTTGTCTTATATTTGCCTGGAACGAATATGCTTTTGCTGTGCTACTGACATCGGGGACTGCACAAACGGCACCGCCATTTATTCCCACTATTATTGGTGTCGGTGGTCTTGACTGGCCGGCCATGGCGGCTGGTGCGACAATATTTCTATTACCTGTTCTGATCTTTACTGTGATGTTGCGCAAGCATCTGTTAAGAGGGATCACCTTTGGAGCGGTGCGCAAATGAGTAACTTTTTTAGCGGGCTCTGGCGCTTTCGGCGTGGCGCGTGGGAGATGCTTGCAACGCTGATAATAGCCATTGGGGTGTTTATGTTGATGCAGCCGTTTGCCATGTGGGCATACACCTATTCATTCATCACAACCTTGATTGGCACTGTGATGTTCATTGTTGTCAGTCACTTTCCGGATTAAGTTTTGGCTCAAATTTTAATCAAAGACCTGCGCAAAGATTTCGGTGATTTTACCGCTGTGCACGCGTCTACCTTTACGGTCGAAGACGGTGAGTTTTTTATGTTACTTGGCCCGTCCGGGTGCGGTAAGACGACAACATTGCGAATGATCGCAGGTCTTGAACTGCCTTCCAGCGGTGAGATCCATATTGGCGGCAAAGAAGTCGCTAATTTACCGGCCTCAGAAAGAGACATTGCATTTGTGTTTCAGATGTTCGCGCTCTACCCGCACTTCAACGTACGTCGGAACTTAAGCTATCCGCTAATTAGTCAGGGTATGAAGCGATCTGCGGTAAAGGCGCGCGTACAGGAAGTGGCAAAAATTCTTGATATCGAATCTATTCTCAATAAGCCTGTGGGTGGCTTGTCAGGGGGTGATCGCCAACGCGTGGCGCTGGGTCGCGCGATTGTTCGTGACCCGCAGGCGTTTTTAATGGATGAACCCTTAGGAGCGCTGGATGCAGAATTTCGTGAACACATGGCGGTTGAACTGCGTGCGCTGCACGAACGCATGAATGCCACGACGGTATACGTCACGCATGATCAGTTAGAAGCGATGCAGATGGGAGACAAGATTGTCATTATGAATGAAGGCCAGGTTGAACAGTTTGGTACCCCGCAGGAGGTATACAACACACCCGCCAGTTTGTTCGTAGCAGACTTTATTGGTTCACCATCAATGAATCTTCTACCGTTTTCGGGGTCCGTTGAAGCGGGTGCCAGCAAAGTGGATCTGGGTGGCGTCGAATTCGATATGCCGGTACAGCGCGAGCACTGCGACGAGTCTATGGTACTTGGTATACGGCCGGAGAATATCAGTTTGACTGACGCGAGTAGTTACCGCAGTCGAGTGCTTGCAACCGAATACCTAGGTACCTCGCAAATCGTCACACTTGAAACTAACCATGGTGCGGTGAAGGCGCGCGTGGGTTCTTCGTTTGATGTGTCAGTAGGGGATCAAACCGGACTGGCATTTGATGCAGGTGCAATTACGTTGTTCAATGCGCAGACTGGTAAAGCGCTTCAGTCTGTATTGCATGAAGGTGTAAGTACCAATGGCTGACGTTACGCTCAACACTGTTTCAAAGTCTTACGGTCCGGGTAGCGAACGTGAGTTCGCGGTAGATTCCGTTTCACTTGAGATTGCAAACGGTAGTTTTAATGTGCTGCTTGGCCCGACCGGCGCCGGTAAAACTACAATGCTGCGCCTGGTGGCGGGTCTTGAAAAACCCGATAACGGATCTATTCACATAGGTGATCGGGATGTCACAGGTGATACCCCGGCGCAACGAAATGTTGCCATGGTGTTTCAGCAGTATTCGTTATACCCACATTTAACGGTGCGAGAGAATTTGGCATTTCCGCTGAAATCGCCACTGCTTAAGACATCTCCCGCTGAGATTAAAAAACGCATAGCAGAAGTCGCTGAAGTGCTCAGAATAAGCGACAAGCTTGATAACAAATCAATAGCATTGTCTGGTGGGGAAATGCAGCGTGTATCTATCGGTCGGGCGTTGGTGCGGCAGCCGGAAGTCTTTTTAATGGACGAACCATTGAGTTCTTTGGATGCCAAGTTGCGATCGGAACTTCGGCTTGAGTTAAAAAGATTACAGGCAGACCTTGGGGCTACTGTGCTGTACGTGACACATGATCAAATCGAAGCCATGACAATGGCAACTCAGGTAGGTGTTTTGCACGATGGCAAGCTGGTGCAACACGGTTCGCCGCGTGAGATCTATGAAAACCCGAAGAGTATTTATGTCGCATCGCGTTTGGGGTTACCGCGTATTAATACGCTTCCGGCAGACTTCTTTGCCGGTGCGCCGACGGCGGCGGCGACTATTGGCATGAGGCCGGAGAATATAGTCATTGACAGTGGTCAGCCGGGTGCAAAATCGGGGGTTGTTGATAGAGTGGAACATCTGGGAGATCAAACCCGACTACACATCACGGTGCAAAATCATTCGCTGGTGACACTAATTCATCCAACATTAAATATTGGTCGTGGTGATTCAGTGTCGTTACTGCCGCAAAGCCCTTTATACTTCGCCGCTGACGGTAGCCGAGTGTTGTAAAGTACCAAAACATACTTAAGACAAAAAGTAATTAATTACCCTGTAGATGGAGGAAATAGTGGCTCAGTTTATTAACCAGAAAGAATCAGTGGTGACCGATGCCATTGACGGTTTCTTAAAGGGTGCTCCGAAAAATTTGGCACGACTTGACGGGTTTCCGCATATTAAAGTGGTGGTACGCTCTGATTGGAATAGAAATCAGGTGGCACTGGTGTCGGGTGGCGGCTCGGGGCATGAACCGGCGCATGCAGGTTTTGTTGGTCAGGGACTTTTAACGGCTGCTGTGTGTGGTGATGTTTTCGCCTCGCCGTCTGTGGATGCAGTGCTTGCTGGAATATTAGCGGTGACTGGCAAAGCCGGTTGTCTTTTGATCGTTAAAAACTATACCGGTGATCGGCTTAACTTTGGTCTGGCCGCAGAGCGGGCGCGGGCGTTTGGCCTGGACGTGAATATGGTAGTGGTTGATGATGACATCGCCTTACCCGATTTGCCGCAGGCACGGGGTGTGGCAGGTACTTTGTTTGTGCACAAAATATGTGGTGCACTTGCAGAGCAGGGGAAGGACCTTAACTCCGTGACGGAGGCAGCCAAAGTCGCTATAGCAGGGGCGCGTTCGATTGGTATGTCACTTGATACCTGCACTGTGCCCGGTTCACCAAAAGAAAACCAAATTGAGCCCGGTATGGCAGAGCTTGGTCTTGGTATCCACGGTGAGTCTGGCGTAGAGCAAGTCCTTTTTGACAGCGCTGCTGGTGCGGTTGCGCAGGTGGTTGAAAAGTTACGACCTGCATTAACCAAGGGGCCGCAGATCGCATTGGTTAATAACCTTGGTGGTGCCACACCACTTGAAATGTCGATTATCACGAACGAGTTATTGCAGTCATCTATTGCCGGGCAAATTAAATGGTTGGTAGGTCCCGCACCGATGATGACATCATTGGATATGCGTGGGTTTTCAATATCACTTCTACCGGTAAGTGCTGACAACGAGGCGTTGTTACTGGCAGATGTCGGCCCGCTTGCATGGCCCGGTGTGCAGGAAACTCAAGATGTACCAATGCTGCCGCTGCCTGATGGTTTATCGCCGATAAAAGCCATGCCTTCGGAGCACCCGGAGCGCCGTGAGTTTCTTGATCAATGTTGCGATATATTGATCGCGACCGAAAAAGAGTTGAACGCGCTTGATGCTCGATCGGGTGATGGTGATACTGGTTCTACACTTGCCTCTGCTGCCAAGTCTATGAAGGCTGCGCTTGATGAGTTGCCTTTGGCTGACATGACACAACTCTATCGTGCGATCGGAGCGGAGCTAAGTCAAACAATGGGAGGCTCATCCGGCGTTTTACTGGCGATATTTTTCGCAGCCGCCGGCGACGCGTCCGCCTCTGGTAGTGATTCAGTGGGCGCATTATCAGCCGGGCTTGATAGAATTAAGCAGGTAGGGGGTGCAGAGCTGGGTGATCGAACTCTCATTGATGCACTCGACCCGGCACTTAAAGCGCTGGCACAAGGGATGACTGAAGCTCGTGATGCTGCGCGTACAGGGGCTGATGCAACTGCTGATATAGTGCAGGCAAAGGCAGGCAGGGCAACCTATATTTCAGCTGATAAGCTCAAGGGCTACAACGATCCCGGTGCAGAGGCTGTGGCCCGGCTTTTCGAAGAGTTGTGTGACTAACTGATCACTGGCGCTACAGTTTAATATGGGCCAGCCAGGTTGCGACCCGGCAACGAAAACGTACTGGCACTTCGAATTTATGGTGCTCCGGGTAGATTAGGGTGGAAGCACGAGTCCGAATACCTGTAGTTGACTTCCCGGGGGCATTGTACGGGAAACCCCTGCTGTTAGTGTTTGGTCGCAACAGCTGTTTTTAAGCTTTCCCAGTAACTTGCCGATTCAGTTTTACCCATCATTTTTTCAATATGTTTGTGGGAGATATAGGCAAGATCATGCAGTGAATTTGGTTTGATCTTTTCTAGTATTTTACTAATTTGAAAGTCACTGAGTGAGCCTTCAAGGGGTCTGGTAAGGAAAGATTCGTCCCAACCCACACGGTCATAAAATGCGATTGAGTTTTGAAGTTTTGCAACAGCAATTCCTTGAAGCGCTGGCTTAAGTGTCTCAAAAAAAGTACCCGTGAGTACCTCATCTTCAATTGAAACATCTTTGGTGACTTCGGGTTTTACGCGGCTGATCGCCGTGAACATATCGCGCTTGAGTCTGTGCTCAAGTTCTATATTTGCCTGGCCTGCGATTCTCGTGGCAGTCTGTTGGATCGGATCTTGGTTCGCCATAGTGTATTCAACAATAAGTTAGAAAAAGTAGCTCAATTCAAGTTGCAGAAAACTCTCGTTCTTTATGGTGCTTAAGCTTGAGTCCTCACCGGTATTTAAAAACTGACGACCCAATAGCTTTAGGCGGTACGATTCAAAAATTCTGGTGCTGGTCTCTAACGAGAGCGTGGTGGCGCCGCCATCAAGGTCTTGTACTATCCCAAGAAGTGCGTCACTGGACGAGGCATCATTGAACGCAAACCGTAAACCCGCCAGCAAATCATTCTGGAATGGATGGGCGCTCTGTTGACCTCGCTCATCCCACAGATATTCTAATACGATGCCGAGGTCAAGTCGATCATTGCAGGCGAGTATCTTAAATATATTACGTGTATCAGGTGTGCACCAGTCTTGCGGTAGTTTGTCATTTTCCTGCAGCGGTGATAAGAATCCGACCAGTGTATATTCCAGGCCGGTTACCGCTTCGGCGTGTGATCTTATTTCATTACCTGTTTGATGGATCAACTCGGTTTTGATCGCAAGGTCACCATAGAGGCCCTGAGCGTCCAGTCCGATCTGTGTGATAAGCGGGTAGCGCGGCGCTAATTCTGCTGTGGTGGCAGTGACCTGTGGTGTGAGAACAGGGCTTCGAGCCGTTCCATCAAAATAATGCAATCCTACATCCCATGCATCAAAACTATGTGCCCATCTGAGGGCTATATCGGTGTGGGTCGAGCCTTGCTTTGACTCATAGCTTGTTAGATCGGGGTTTACTGTGATGCCGGCAAACGGTCTGCCATCAGCACCGTTGAAGGTGCGTTTATGATGCTGTGGCAGTAGAAAAGCTTCAAAGTCTCCGTAGTTGCTGAACCATTTAAAGTTAAGCATTAGCTGGCCCAGTTTCTCATCACCGGCGATATCTTCTATTGAGTCGGTCTGGTTGATGATGTCCACCGGGTTGCGGGATTCAGTGATGCCCCAGAAGACGGTGCCAAGACCTGCATTGAACTCCCAGGTATCGCCGCTGGTGGAAAGTAGAAACTCTCTGACACCTGCACGTGAACGCTCATCATCTTGCTGATCCCATCGAATAAAGGGATGTACAGTGAGTCTGATGGCATCTGTCAGGTCATGAGTCAGTTCTACATCCGCAGCGATCGAGCTGTTGAACTTCCAGTTGTTTGTGCCAACGGATGATTTTGGAAAATACGTAAACTCTGAAGAGACATTACCGCGCCAATCCAATGCATGGCTGTGACCGGCGACAAGAAGACCGGCCGCACATAAAAGTAGTGATGGTTTTAGTGAGTTCAAAATAGGCTATTGCTTTTTAAGCGCATTCTTTGAAAAGTCTGAGGACTTGAGTCCGGTCTGAAACTGATAGTCAGAAAAGACCAGCGTGGTAGATTTTCCCGATTGGTGATTGGTCATTTCAAGTGTTGACGGTCGCCAGAACTTATCAAGGTATTGTTGAAAGTCTGAAGATACCAGTGTTTTTAACAGTGAGCCTTTGCGATCGTAGAACTCCAGTTTAAGCGCTATGTAGCGATCCTGCTCTATCCATACCACTTGCTTGGTGTAGCCGCTGTTCTTGTCAGTCGGGTAGCGTTCCATAACAAAAGTTTTGGCAGATTCAAAGTCTTCATCGCGCAGGTATTTATAAGTGTATTTATCGACTTCCTGAGAACCGATATCTTCAAAGGCAAATTCACTGCCCATAAAGGGGCCGGATTTGTTTTTCGATGAAATACGCTTTACCCGCTTAAGGGCTGGTAGGTACAGCCATTGTTCATCTGGCTTCTCGGAGTGAGACCACGTCAGGCTGGTGGTGCCCTTGACGTCTGCTGGCTCGTCAAATATTGAAAGGCTCTTATCGCCGTCGCCTGTGACCTCAAGGCTTTTGATTCTTACGTTACGAGTGCTTTCCTTACCGGCTCTGTTGCGCAGGATCATTTTCATATTGGCAGTGCTGTCAACATAGCCTTGATCGCGCTTGTCACCCTCAATGGCGATAGCCAAACCACGCTCTTCGGGAGTCTCTGCAAGCAGGGTGGAGCCGGGGGCAAGCAGGAGGGCAGCGATTGCAATGCTTCTGGTTTTTGCTGTGAATAGCATGTGTATCTTATCCTGTGAAATGGGGGTCAGGGTACCTTATGAATAATCGCATTGTCTAATTCACCGGATGTGGCGTGCCGCTGGGCTCAGCAGATTTTGATTGCCGTTTATCAAGCCAGATAAGTAATGGTGGCAAAAAGAAGAAGTCGATAAACAGCGCAAGACAGATGGTGATGGCCGTCATTAACCCCATGTCTGCATTAATCGCAAAGCTTGATTGAGCCAGTATCATGAAGCCGGCCGTTAATATAACCGTGGTGATAAACAAGGCTTCACCTACTGTATTGAAAGCGTATCTTATGGCGTCTTCTGTGTTGAGGCCCTGTTCGCGCCGTGCACGCAAATACTTACTTAAGAAATGTATGGTGTCATCTACTACGATTCCAAGTGTCATTGCCACAACTACCGATACTGACAAGCCCACCTGGCCATTAAATATTGCCCAGATACCAAATGCCATGCCTGCTGGAACCAAGTTAGGTATCAGGCTCAAAAGGCCGTATTTAAATGATCTGAGTGAGATCATCAGGATGAGCGAAATGAGTACCAGTGCGATAGTGGTGCCCGCCAGCATGCTTGATATATTGCGTTTGGATATATGGCTGAACATGATAGTCGGGCTGGAGCCTGCGGTCTCAAGTGAGGGTGTGTTGTTTGACATCCATGCCTGAACTTTGTCCTCGAAAGCCAGAACATCTTTAGTCGGTAGATTTTGTAGTGTGGCGGTTAGCCGGGTAGCAGATTTGTCAAAATTAATCTGGTTGTTTAAATCTAAACCGAATGGAAGTGACATTTCGTATAGCAGCAAATATTGTGCGGCCAGCTCTTTGTCATTGGGTAGTTTGTAAAAGTCACTGTCATCACCGTGCATATTTTTGTTCAAGCGTCTGAATGTTTCGCTTAACGCATTAACGTGGATCACTTCCGGTTGTGACTGCAACCAGTATTCGAATGATTCCAGTTGCTGAAGGTAATCAGGTGAATTGATACCGCTGGCTAATTTGGCGTCAATCGAGTAGTCAATGAAATACATGCCTGTGAGCTTCTCACCAATCAGGTCTGTGTCCTGCCGAAACTCCAGTGAGTCGTCAAAGTACTTCACGAATTCATCGTTTAATTCGTTGCTTGGCACCATAGCGATGAGCCCGACAATCAGCACACCGACCACCACCAGCAACGCTCGATAATATTTAATAGATAAGTTGGCCAGCATGTTCATTAGTCCGCTTTCGGCTTTTCTATTGGCAGGCACTTTTACGGGCAGTACTGACATAAGCGCCGGCAAAAAGAAAATAGAAAGCACGAATGCGTAGACCACACCGATAGCGGTGATGGTACCGAGATCGTGAAACGGTGGCGAATCACTGAAATTCATGCTTAAGAAGCCAATCGCGGTGGTGAGTGAGGTAAGAAAGATCGGGCTGAAATTTAGTCTGACGCTTTCGCGGATGGCTTGATTCTTTTCTTTTCCCGAGCGCATCTGTTGGAAGAAAGTGATCAGAAAATGCACGCAGTCAGCGACTGCCAGTGTCAGTATTAATGTCGGTGCCGAAGCGGAAGGTGGAGTCAGAATTATACCCATCCAACCGGCGGTGCCCATGGCTGCCATGATAGACATAAGCATGACGATCAGAGCACCCACAGTGCCCCATAGGCTGCGGGTCAGGACCATGAATCCGATCAGGATAATAGCGAACGCAGCAGGGATTAATGTTTTTGCATCTTTAAAGGTCGATTCCGGGAAGGCCTTGTTCATGGCCACCACACCGGTTTTTGCTGTGCTGATGTTCGGGTATCGGGTTTTAATATCCAGCAGCATTTGATCGATGTGTTCCATTATTTCAAATGGCACTTCGTTGGCGTTCTCGGTTGGCAATTCAAAGGTAATATTGATCCCGGTCACATCTGCTGCTGGCGATAACAGTCGGTTGACTAACAGCGGTTGTGCGAGTGCTATTTCTTTGAGTTTCTTGAGTTCGTCATCTGACAAGCTAGCCGGATCATTGATCAGGTCTTCCACTGTGAGATCGTCTTCTTCCGCGTAGGTATATTGAAAATTACTGAGTGAATCAACGCGCGATGAGTACGGGGTATTCCAGGCCTCTTCGGTCAGTTCTGCAATAGCTTGCAATGTCTCTGTGGTAAAGACAGCACCATCCGCAGGAGACAGCATAATTAAGGCATTATCGTTTTTGGTGTAAACCTCTTGCAGGTCTTGAAAAGTGGTGAGCTGAGGATTGGAGTCACCAAAGAACACTTCATAGTCCGTGGTGAACGACAGTAATCGGCCACCAGAGCCCAATAACCCCACGGTGACAATTGTAATAAGGATGGCAAACCACCTGAGTTTGACCAGCCAATACATGTATTTTTCCAGCATTAAAAAAAGCTCGGTAGTAAATGAATGCCTTAAAGTAGCTGGAGGGCGTGCTGTTTTATTCGCTAAACAAAAAACAGAGTGCACAACGGCTTTGGGCTGATTTGCCTACAATGGTAACAGCTGCGGCTATAGATGATGACCCGTCAATGAGCCATCATCTATATTATTTTGCTACACCAAAGGTAGTACACGGCGGCGTTCGCCATCGAGCACGGCGAGTGCGTTACACAGTGCAGGCGCCAGTGGCGGGACACCAATTTCACCTACGCCACCCACGGGGCTATCAAGCTGCAGTAGTTCCACTTCGACCCGTGGCGCATCGCGCATGCCTACAATCCGGTAGTCGTGAAAGTTGCTTTGTACAACGCCACCGTCTTGTAGATCACACTTGCCATATAACGCTGCTGATAAAGCGTAGTTAACCGACCCCTGGATCTGAGCTTCAATAGCCTGCGGGTTAACCGCAACACCACAATCCACCGCACACCAGACACGATGTGCCTTTGGACCTGATGGCGTCATAGATGCCTCGACCACTTGTGCGACCGTTGAGCCGAAACTATGGACCAACGCCACACCCATGGCGCGACCTTGATCATCGCTGCCGCTGCGCCAGCCGGACATCTGTGCGACTTTATTCAGTACTTTTGCAGCCGGGGATTTATCATCTAATAAGCCCAGGCGATATTGTAGTGGATCAACACCCGCTGCATTGGCCAGCTCGTCGATGAAGCTCTCTACAAAATAACCATGTTGTGAGTGTTCTACACTGCGCCAGAATCCGGTGGGAACAGGGTGTGGTTGATCCGCATAACTCACTGCTATGTTGGGTATGCCGTAGGGTGGTGCGACAGCTTTGATGTTCATCTCTTTGCCGTAACTGCGTGAACGCCATAATGACGGTTTACCATCATCGCCCAGAGCGCCTTCAAATTGCGCCATCACCATGGGGCGATAAACGTCGCTGCGCGTGTCTGTCTCACGTGACCAGGTGGTCTTGACCGGTTTACCGGTATCGATGGCAATGCG
>CALGJU010000247.1 GCA_937928685.1 uncultured Granulosicoccaceae bacterium | reverse complement strand
AACACTCCAGTCACTATTGATGTTAACCCTGCTAAACGCCTTTCTGAAGTGCTTCGCTACCAGCTTAATATTACCGGCACCAAAGTCGGATGTGATGCCGGTGACTGCGGCGCTTGCTCAGTACTAATAGACGATCAAATTGCCTGTGCCTGCCTGGTTCCTATAGCCCAGCTTAACGGCGCACGCGTAGACACCGTAGACGGACTGGCAAGCAATGGCTCACTACACCAGTTGCAGCAAAGCTTTCTACATCATGGTGCAGCACAGTGTGGAATCTGCACACCCGGCATGCTTATGTCGGCCAAAGCCTTGCTGGATAATAACCCCAGCCCATCTAAAAGCCAGGTTGAAGATGCACTTGGTGGTGTTTTATGTCGCTGCACAGGCTACCGCAAAATTATCGACGCAGTAGTCAACGCACATAGTTTTGAAGATACTAATGTAAAGCCCGCCACAGGAAAATCGGTGGGGTCATCGATTCAGCATTTAGATGGACTGGCAAAAGTAGACGGTAACTTAAAGTTCGGTGCAGATGAATATCCAAGTGACACATTATTCGTCAAGGTCATTAGAAGCCCGTATCACCATGCAAAGTTCAGCTTTAAAGACAGCCAGAAATTCATTAGCGCTCACGAAGGACTGGAACTTTTTTTAAGCGCTGCCGATATACCGGGACGCAATTGTTTCGGCGTTATTCCACCATTTGCAGACCAACCGGTTTTTGCTGAAAACACCGCACGTTTTCGCGGCGAAGCCGTTGCCGCAGTTGTCGGCACAGCCGAGGCATTGGAACTGCTTCACGATGATACACTGCCTGTTCAATGGCAAGCCTTGCCTCATAGTTTAGTACCGGAAGAGGCTACCCACAAAAGCAGCCCGCTTGTGCACAACACCCGACCGGGCAATGTTCTGGTCGAGGGCTATGTTGCAAGAGGTAACGCTGATAACGCGCTGAAACGCGCCACGCATCGTGTCACCACAAACACCTCAACGCCGTTTATCGAACACGCCTACATTGAGCCCGAAGCTGGCTATTGCGTACGCCGCGGAGACCGCATTGAGCTTCATGGCTGTACACAGGCAGCGCAAATGGATCGCGATAGTCTGGCAGAGATCATGAATTTACCACGACAGTCTATTCGAATAATGCCCTCAGCGTGCGGTGGCGGTTTTGGCTCAAAGCTCGATATTTCGTTTCAACCTTACATTGCACTCGCCGCGTGGACACTCAAGAAACCAATAGGCATAAACTACACTCGTGGCGACTCCATGCGCTCAACCACCAAACGCCATCCATCTAATATAGAGCTCACGGTGGGATGTGATGACGACGGCATGCTGTGCGGATTCGACTTCAACAGCACGTTCAATACCGGCGCCTATGCAAGCTGGGGCCCGACCGTGGCCAACCGTGTACCAGTGCATGCATCAGGACCCTACTACACCCCGGACTACCGCGCTCGAAGTGTCGCCATTCACACCAACACGCCACCCTCCGGCGCCTTCAGGGGCTTCGGCGTACCACAATCAGCAGTAGCCCAAGAGACAGCCTTTGATCAGCTGGCAGATCTAGCGGGTCTTGATCGATTGGAGTTTCGCCTGCGCAATGCACTTCGCAATCAACAAGCCACGGTTACCGGACAAATATTTAATACAGGGGTCGGTATTGTTGAGTGTTTGCAAGCCCTGCAACCCGTGTGGAAAAGCGCTAACGCCAAGGCACATGCTTTCAACAGTAGCCAGGCCACAGGCAACTTGTGTAAAGGCGTTGGCATCGGAACTTGCTGGTACGGCTGCGGCAACACCTCGCTGCCCAACCCCTCCACCATCAGAATGGGCATCACACCCGACGGGTCAGTGGTACTGCACCAGGGAGCAATGGATATAGGACAAGGATCAAACACCGTTATCACGCAAATCGCCGCAGACGCGATTGGCGTGCCGGTACATTCTATTCAGTTAATTGATGGTGATACCGACCTGACCCCCGACTGCGGTAAAACCTCTGCCTCACGACAAACCTACGTCACCGGCATGGCGGCTAAACTTGCAGGCGAAGCGTTGCGTGCGACGTTGCTGCGCATGGGCAATGTATCAGCCGACGCACACATTAAGATCAAAGAATCAGTCATTGAACTACAAGATGGATCGCAAACGGCAACCATCAATTTATCAAAAATCACAGAGAATGAATTCGGCTATGCCATCATGGCGGAAGAAAGCTACGACCCACCCACCACAGCACTTGATGAACAAGGACAAGGCAACCCCTATGCATTGTATGGCTATGGAGCGCAACTTATGGAGCTCACGGTTGATACCAGGCTGGGCACAATTACACTTGACCACGTCACT
Organism: uncultured Granulosicoccaceae bacterium; assembly: GCA_937928685.1. Classification (GTDB taxonomy): domain Bacteria; phylum Pseudomonadota; class Gammaproteobacteria; order Granulosicoccales; family Granulosicoccaceae. The sequence continues at coordinate 3,963 of CALGJU010000247.1, read as the reverse complement.
GCCGCACACGACGTAGGCAGAGCCATCAACCCCATGCTGGTTGAAGCACAGATAGAAGGCGGCGTTGCCCAGGGAATTGGTATGGCACTAATGGAGGAATACCTGCCGGGCAGGACGGAAAATTTACATGACTACCTGATACCCACCATTGGTGATATGCCGGTATTTGACAACATAATTATTGAAGTAGCAGACACAGAGGGACCGTACGGCGCCAAGGGTCTCGGGGAGCATGTACTTATACCTACCGCCCCTGCCATTTTAAATGCGATACGTGACGCCACCGGGGCGGTAGTATCCAACCTACCTGCCACGCCGCACAAAGTGTTGTCTGCACTCACAGCACACCAGGCTGCATTGCAGAATCAAAAGTAATTAGCGCCCAACCACAGCACCTCGAAAATATTATCTTCGCTTTGCAAAACGAATTTCAGGCACCAGCCAGAACAACGACGCGCCAATCAAAGTAAACATAGAGCACAATACAAAGCCGATGTTATAACCATCGGTCAGATCAAATAACAGGCCGGCGCCGAATGCACCGAATGCCGCGCCCAGCCCCTGCCCTAGATTAGAAGCACCGTAGATAGAAGCCAGCCCTTTACCGGCAAAGGTTTCCGCCATTAAAGTGGTGATGATCGGACCGCGAGCACCCGCTGATAATCCAAACGTTATAACGAACACACTGAGAAAGAACCAACCCGGATAGAACTGCAACATTGCCAGCGCGCCTATACCGATAAAACTCAATAAATAGCTACAGCTGGCTACAATATGACGCGGCCAGCGGTCCGCCGCCACCCCGGTGAGCGCCATACCGGCAAAGCTCAGCATTCCAACAATGCCAAAGGCAAGTGCCGCCTGCACCTCACTGAATCCCCGCTCAATCAGGTAAGCGACGCTTTGCAAGCTGATACCGAAAATACCAATAGCAGTGGTTGTGAATACAAAAAAGAACCCCCAGAACGCCCTTGTTTTAAGTGCCTCTGAAAGACTGAGCCCGCCAACGGATTTCCCACCAGGTGCCATACGTGGATTGTTATGTGCACCCTGCTCTAATTTTTTCCATGGCAATAGCATTAACATCAATAAAATCACAGCAAACAAACCGCCCGCCAGCTTATAGGCTCCCGTCCACTCAAAGCGTTCGATAGCAAGCTGAGCCAACGGCACCATCATCAACGCACCAAGCCCCTGCCCGGCATAAGCGACCGATAGCGCTGTTGCCAGTCGCTTATCAAACCACCGCGAGACCAGACTTTGCGCGGGAATAATCCCCACCATCGCCGCACCAATCCCCCCAAACACCCCAACGGATAAATAGAACTGCCACAGACTGTTATAGGTGCCCGCCAGGCCATAGCCAATGGCCAGCAGTAAAACCCCCAGACAATAATTAAAACGCGCACCAAAACGATCAAATGCCATACCGGACAGAAGCGATCCAATACCAAGGCTCACCATATAGACCGAATACACGGAAGTCACCGTGGCCCGCTCCCACTCAAATTCCTTGCTCAATGGCAGTAAGAACACACCGAACGTCTCCCCCATGCCCCGGCTGACTGCCGTCATGAACAGACAGAAGAACAATACAAATAGGGAAATCACTGCTAAACGTGCACGTTCAATGGTGGGGTCAGGGCTCATCAACAAGACGTCTGTAGCAAGGGAGTTAACAACATATTCAATCCGCCAGACCAATCTACTCTGGAGACAGAGTAGAGAGTGTAACAACCCCCGGTAAATATTTTTCATGCAATGCTCCGCTGATTTCTGCTACGACCCGGAAACTGATCGTCAATTGATTTCATGAAAATATTCTGCAACGATGAACAATGCCCCGCGCACGTGTACGAACTCCACGCTGAGCGTGAGGAAAACCAGAACCACAATAGAGCGAAGCAATACCCATGTCGTCCGAACAAGAACTGGTAGATATCCTGCGTCGCACTGTTAGCGATGAAGCAATACTTCGTTCAAATCAGGTGGCTGCCCTTGACCCAGGCTGGGACGCAAGAAATACAGGTGCTCGTGTCGCTGTACGCCCTGGCAGCGCCGATGAAGTCAGCGCAGTATTAAGCGCCTGCAACGATCAAGGCATACAGGTAGTCACTCACGGCGGTCGAACCGGACTTGCAGGTGGCGCCGCATCCACACCGGGTCAAATCATTATGCTCACCGACGGATTGCAAGGCGGCATAGACATAGATCCGATAGATCGCGTCGCCGTGGTATCGACATCCGTAACACAACAGCAGCTGCAGGAAGCCGCCGCCGAACATGGTTTGTCACTCGGTATCAATACCGCTTCGCGTGGCTCTGCTACCATCGGCGGCATGATTTCAACCAATGCCGGCGGCATGGAAGCCTTCCGCCACGGCATGATGCGCCAGCGGCTTTTAGGCATTGAAGCAGTGCTTGCAAACGGCTCAATTATTTCAGATCTAACCCGCGTGCCGAAAGCCAATGAAGGCTATGACTTAAAACAGCTATTCTGTGGAGCTGAAGGCACACTGGGGGTCGTCACACTGGCCGTTATCAAACTCGAGATAGCCGAACCTGAAAGCAACACCACCTTGCTCGCCATACCGGGTGCTGCATCGGCACTACGGGTCATGCGCGCAGTACAACAAAGCGGTGGTCTTTTATTGTGCGAACTCATGTGGCACGGCTATGCCACAAGTGTCGCCAATGCCACAGGCCTCACTAACGTGCTGGCTTTTTGCGAAGATGCCAGCGCCTATCTTGTTGTGGAAAGCTCACTCAGTGAGGAAGCCCTGTTAGCGCTAATTGAACCGTTTTTTGAAAGCGGTGATGTGATTGATGCCGTGATGGCAAAATCAAAAAGCGAGAGTGCCGCAATCTGGCGTATCAGAGAAGACAGCCAGGCGGCCTATCAACAATTAAACAATCCGGCCTCGTTCGATATATCAATCCCACTCAGAGAACTCGATAGTTACATGCATGGCCTACAACAACGTCTGGAGAAAATGCCGGGGAAAATTAAACTCCATGCACTCGCTCACCTGGGAGACGGCAACATTCACTTATCTATGGGTCGTGAAACACCCTGGAACGAAAAAGATAAAACAGCCCTGTGCATGGCAGTAGAACAGGGAGTAAAAGACATGGGCGGGGCGGTGTCTGCAGAACACGGCATAGGTCTGGATAAATTAGAGACATTCAATCGCAACGCAAATACCTGCAGCCTGACAGCTATGCGAGCGATCAAGACCGCGTTGGATCCAAACGGCATTTTAAATCCAGGGAAGGTGTTACCGAACTAATGACAGATATCACACTGACTTCCATAACAAGCACAACCACAATCATCAAGGCCGACCACTAAATAGCCTTCGTAAAACGAACTGGAAATTTCTACCTGCCATGCCACTCGCTCACGCGTCGGGTTTCCTGGGTGTAGCTCCCGATCAACAAACCCGCCAGCGTGAGCGAGGGATGTCTAGCTCGTCAAGCCGCTCAGTTATACCCTCTGCGCTGATTTTGATAGTGCTCTGGTGGGTGTACGTGAGTAACTTTACGCACTGGGTATCCCTCGCTAACGCTGGCGGGTTTGTCATGGGGCTGTAGTTGGAGGTAGGCATTCGGAGACACAGCCTCAAAGCGCATCCACCGATAGCCCACTCTGTGGACGGGCAATTAAGCCGGACAAGAATAAACACTCGCAACAACCATACACCCAGGAAACCCGACGCGTGAGCAAGTGGCAAGCCGTGTATTACCGACTTCATTCTCGCTCCAGGTACCGCAACATACCAGGAGCATGTCCGAAAACTATGATCTACTGAGGTCGCGAATTTTTGGCCCGCTATTTCGACGGGTAAAGGTATACTGGCAGCACAATAATTTGTAGCGCATCCGCATGCCAGTCATCACCTGCATAGAAGACTTTAAACCTATCTACAAACGCCGCGTACCGCGTATGTTTTACGACTACGC
>CALGJU010000246.1 GCA_937928685.1 uncultured Granulosicoccaceae bacterium | reverse complement strand
GGAGCGCAGAGCGCATGCATTATTTTCATGCCAGAATATAAAAAAGGCACAGAATATGCGTTGTAAATGCGATGTAGTTCGTCAGAAACCAAACGGAGCAAGCAATGCAGTCAGTCCCTTCACGAAAAGCACTAGGTGTTCTTATTCTGGCGACAGCCATCGTTCAGGGGTGTGCAACGACCGCCACTGAGCAAATGAGTGAAAAATCACCGCTGATGGCCAATTCAAGTTATGTAGCCAACTCAGCCAAGCAGATTGTCATGTCGTCGTCGAACGATTGTGTGCGAACGATTAGCTGGGATACCGAAAAGACAATTGTCGAATGTAACAGCAGTGCAAAAGGGCCGGTCGCGATGGAAGCACCAGCGCCGAAAGCCACCATGGTCTCTTATAACGGACGCGCGCTGTTTGCATTTGATTCAGCTCGACTGACAGCGGCAGGCCAAAGGGAATTAAACCAGCTGACCGCCAAGCTCAATGGCCAGAATACGATCAAGCAGATCGAAATTGTCGGACATGCGGATAGCGTCGGCACAGATAATTACAACATGTCATTGTCTGAGCAGCGTGCAGAATCAGTTAAGCGCTACCTGCAGCAATCACTTCGAACAGTATCAGTGGTGGCGAAGGGGATGGGTGAAGCGTCACCGGTTGCGAACAACTCAACCAATGAGGGTCGCCGGTTGAATCGACGTGTTGATGTAAACATCGCGGCTGCGATTGAACAATAGTTCAGCCGGAATTTGAAGTATCAAAGAGGAGCTCGATTTTTTGGGCTCCTTTTTTTTGTGTTGCTAAAAACCGTAGTTTATTTTGAAGAAGCTATCTTTGTTGTTAAACGTGTCTTTACCTTCAACATCGTACCGCTTGACGTTATAGACGTAGCTTAACGTGGTTCCCGGCGCTATCGGTATAGACAATTTTGCTTCGCCGTCAATGGTTGTCTGATCAGGCCCCGCTTTGGTATTCACAGCAGCATTAAACCGTAGTAGTGATAAAATGCTGGAACTCATGCTTCCCGCCAGAAAAAAGAAACCGTCGGTGTCATCCTCTTCGCCATCAAATCTCAATAGTCGACCACCGATGCCGGTTTCAACTTTTATCTGTGTGTTGCCACGTCGAAACAGGTTGTTCCCTATGCCGACCAACGCGTCAATTTCCCGTTCGACTTCACCGGGATTATCCTGTTCAATGCTGAAGCGTCCAAAGCTATAGACAGAGTGGCTTACACGAAACGTCGGGTTGTATCCGATTCGATAGTGACTACCCCCCGATTCACGAATCCAGTCAAGATAGGCGTAGTGTGATAGCACGTCGTTATCGTTTTTCGCGAATAACCTGAATACCGGGCGGTCTGAGCCGATTCTTGCTCCGGCTTCAATTCCGCCAGTCCAGTCAGCAAGGCAATTTCCGCTGCTAAACAGAGATAGTGCAAGAAACAATTTTCTATACGGAGCGTTCAATTAAACATCCATCCTTATCGGTTCTATAGCCGCAATAGTATAGATAACCTTTGTTATCGGCTGGCAGAATCGGCGTATTGTCACGCAAAGAATTGTGCCCGGCAGCGTCAGCTGTGGATTATCAGCTGTGGAGTAAAGGACTTACCAAATAGAATGTGCGGGCATGGCCCAACGGGCTACCAGGTGCGAACCGGACCTGAATCAAGGTGGACAAAGTTAGAGCTCGGGTAGTAGCCAACGCCACCGCCGCCGAGTCTTAGTGCTGCTTTTTGCAATGAGACGGTTTGAACCTTGGGAATTCTAATGTCTATTGCGCGGCCGGCCATATGAAAACTGCGGCGGGCCACACCTTCAGTGGTTTTACGCAACATGTCATTGGTTTTCTTGGATCGAAAGCCGGACAGTACCAATACTGAGCTTTCCGTTTCGACTCTTTTAGTAAGCAGGTAGAGAATATTGAGAAGCCTGGGATCGATGGCCTTGATATCACCGGTTCTGAAATCCCGCATCAACCAATTGACTTGATTGAGGCCGCTTTCAACGTAGCTGCCGTTCGACCAGTACGTAATGTTTTCTTGTTCGCCCGTGTGAACGTTGTGCAGCGAAAGTGTGCGATCAGGGTAGACAATTTTTGAGCTGCCGCGCGACGCAGACCAAGGCAGGCACAGACCTGCCGCACAACCGATCGCAAAGGCGCGACGACTGATGTCAGGGGTTTCTGATTGGTTCGGGTTCTTAGCTATCACGGGGCAGTTGTTTACCGAAATTATGTTTGTCGATTGGGCTGGTTACTAACCGTCCAGAGCCAATCAGCCGTTGTGAGCTGATTGCAATCCCTGCTCTTGGCGCTGTGAATTTTGTCCACGTCCTAATAATGCACGGATGGCACCAGAAAAACATACAATGTTTGTAACTTTCACCAACCAATCGTCCCATGATGACACGTTTTTGTCGTTGCTTGCACATTATCGTAAATGAGGAGCGACAATTTTTTGCCAATATGGGTGATTTGTCATCTATAAAGCAGGTTTGATTTAGCATGGCCAAAATTTTGTTCCGGCTCAGACAGGTGCCTGAGGATGAAGCTGATGAAGTGCGTCAATTAATGGACGATCATGCCATTGACTGGTACGAGACATCGGCGGGAAGATTCATGATTTCCTTCCCGGCAATTTGGCTGCGGGATGAATCGCAGGAAGATCGAGCGCGCGCCTTGCTGGAGGAATATCAACGAGCGCGCACGCAGCGGGTGCGAGCCGAGCGAGCGGAAAGAGAGGCAAATGGTGAGCTTGAGACCCTGGCACAGCGCATTGTTGCGAATCCGGCCGCCACAATGCTGGTGCTATTGGCGATCGCATTTATTTTTTATATTTCGATAACCCCGTTTTTATCGATGGTTTTACGTTAATTTTACTCGCTGTCCCTCTGTCACTTCAGACTGCCTTTCTGTGGAGCTGTAATTGAACCCTGTACTTGTAGATGTCCTTCGACGTGATACTGTTGAATCGCGCCACCGTGGAGCGGTGGTCGCCATCAATGCTGAAGGCAAAACCGTGCTGTCACTGGGAGATACCGAAGCCTTGGTGTTTCCGCGCTCGTCGCTGAAACCATTGCAGGCTATCCCATTGCTTGAGTCCGGGGCCGTTGAGCGCTTTGCCATGAGCGATCAGGAATTAGCGCTGTGTTGTGCCTCTCATTCGGGTGAGCAGATTCATCTTCAAGTGTTGAATCAGTGGATGCAGCGGGTGGGTTTGTCTGCGTCGCAGTTGGAGTGCGGGCCATCATTGCCACTTGATAAACACGCAGCAGAAGAGTTGCTGCGCAATGGAGGCAATGCCAGTCGTGAACTGCACAACTGTTCTGGTAAACACACCGGTATGTTGACGTTGTCTGCTTTTCTTGAACAGCCGCTTGCAGGCTATTCAGAGTACAACCATCCGACCCAGCAAAAGTGGATGGCGGTGTTATCAGAGCTTAGTGGTGTGAATATACTTGATATGCCGTGGGATAAAGATGGCTGCGGACTTCCGGCGATTGCCATGCCGTTGTCAGCCTTTGCACGATCATTTACGCCTTTCATTCATTCTGCTGACGGCAACACAAAGCGCGGGATGGCGGCATCCAGAATTGCTCGTGCGATGCGTGCCCATCCGCAGTTGGTGGCGGGTACAAAGCGTTGTTGTACAGCCACTATGGCGGGTGTTGATAATCTGATGGTCAAGACCGGTGCTGAGGGAGTATTTATCGCGGTGGCGGTTAATGCAGGGATCATCATTGCTCTTAAGGCGGATGACGGTGCTAACCGAGCAGCCGAAGTAATGTTGGGTGCGACGTTGCGCCAACTCGGATTACTAAGCGCCGGACAATATTCCGCCTTGGCACCCTGGTATAGCCCGCCGATTTTAAATTCACAGCAAGCCGTGGTCGGTTCTGTAGTGCCGTCAAAAGTGTGGAGCGATCTACCCTGATTTTAATATCAGGTCGTTTTTGCTTCATCGCGAGACAGCGCTTGGCAGTGAATTGTTTTACTATTGCGGGTCAAATTCAACGGGGTATTACTTGTGAAACTCAGTGATCAATCACTACTTAAAACAGACGCGTTTATCGGTGGTGAATGGACAGCATCTGATGACAGCTCTGTTTTTTCTGTCGTAAACCCTGCAACTGGCGATGAAATAGCCCGTGTCGCGAACTGTGGGGCCAGTGATACTGAGAAAGCACTTGCTGCTGCCGACCAGGCATTACCTGAGTGGCGGTCAAAAACCGCCAAAGAGCGCTCGCATATACTAAAGCGCTGGAATCAGCTGATTCTTGAGAATCAGGAAGATCTCGCCATCATTCTGAGCACTGAGCAAGGCAAGCCACTGACTGAAAGTCGTGGTGAGATAGGCTACGGGGCAAGCTTTATCGAATGGTTTGCTGAAGAAGCCAAACGTATTTATGGCGATGTAATTCCCGCGCACGCTGCTGACAAACGCATTATTGTCATCAAGCAGGCGATTGGCGTTACCGCGGCGATTACACCATGGAACTTTCCGAACGCTATGATCACTCGCAAGGTCGGGCCTGCCCTGGCTGCGGGATGTACCATGGTAGTGAAGCCAGCAGAGGCGACTCCACTTTCAGCGCTGGCGTTAGCAGAGCTCGCCACACGTTCCGGTATTCCAAAAGGCGTCTTCAGTGTGGTGCCGACTGAAAACGCGGCCTCGGTGGGTGGTGTCTTAACCGGTTCATCCATAGTTCGTAAATTGTCTTTCACCGGATCAACCAGAATTGGCAAGCTGCTCATGGAGCAGTGCGCCGGTACGGTTAAAAAAGTTTCAATGGAGCTTGGTGGCAATGCACCATTTCTTGTGTTCGATGATGCTGATATTGATGCCGCCGTGGTGGGAGCGATGTTATCCAAGTATCGCAACTCCGGCCAGACGTGCGTTTGTGCTAATCGTTTTATTGTTCAGGATGGTGTTTACGACGAATTCTGTACCAAGCTTGCAGAAGCAGCTTCAAAGTTAAACGTAGGAGCTGCGGATTCAGGTGAAGTGCATCAGGGACCGCTTATTAATCAGGCGGCGGTTGATAAAGTCGTTGATCACGTCAGTGATGCGGTGGCTAAAGGCGCCCGTGTAGTGCTGGGTGGTGAGGCACATGAGTTAGGTGGTTTGTTTTATAAACCTACCGTACTTGCAGATGTCACCACAGATATGAAAGTCACCAACGAAGAAACATTTGGCCCGGTGGCACCGGTGTTTCGCTTTAAAGAAGAAAGTGAAGGGGTGGCTTTGGCGAATGACACAGAGTTTGGCCTGGCAGCTTATTTCTATTCTCGTGATATCAATCGCGTATGGCGAGTCGCTGAGGCACTTGAAACTGGCATCGTTGGTGTTAATGAGGGGATTATCTCCACTGAGGTGGCACCATTCGGTGGTATTAAAGAATCAGGAGTCGGGCGCGAAGGTTCAAGACACGGTATTGAAGACTATCTTGAGATGAAATACCTCTGTATGGGCGGGATCGTTTAAAGCAAATTAATCTGGTTAACTGGCTTAACTATCGGCTAACGCTAACAGGTGCTGGTATAAATCGGCATCTATGGCAATTTGGTTTTGCGATTCGCATTGCGCGGCGATCGCGTTACTGTGCTCACCGGGAAGCCGAAGCGCCTTATTATCCGTAGTCCGACTTTCTTTTAAACGTTTAACCAACTCAGATGCGCGTGACTGGAATTGACCTTCGTTGCCTAAAACCGAAGGGTCAATGGCAATAATAGTGTTACTGCGATTGTCTTCGTTGTCTCCCACCAGTGACGCGTTGCCGAGCACTCCGGTGAGAAATTCGAACATCAGTGCAAGCCCTGATCCCTTCGCGCCGCCAAACGCATTAATGGCCCCGCTCATCGCCGCGAGGGGGTCTATCGTTGGCGTACCTTCTCTGTCGATTGCAACATTGTTTGGTAGACGGCTGTTGCTGTCGCGAGCATTAATAACAGCAAACCAGGTGGTCGCTGCAGTCGCCATATCCAGCACCAGAGGTTTGTCATTGGTGGGAATGGCAATGGCGATCGGGTTGGTTCCAAACACAGGATCAATGCCACCTTCGATCGCCATTACTTTAGGTGAGCCCGCCAGCACCAGTGCGATATATCCAGACTTTGCAAGGTGGTTTGCGTAATAGCCTATAGCGCCAGTGGAAGATCGGGTGTTATTAGTGGTTACCAGTGCGATGCCGTTATTTTTTACCAGGCGCGCGGCAACCAGTGTGGCTTCATGCAATACGTACATCCCGGTATGGCCGCCACCATTCACTGTGGCGACAGAAGCGGTTTTTGTGTCTGTCGTGATAGCGTTGCAGTGTGCATCAGGTAGAACCGTACGCTCTTTTATTTTAATGAGTCCTTGCGTGCTGGCACGCATCTCTGCATACATGAGAATTTCTCTCACAATGGTTCGCTCTGTAAGCTCGAGACCAAGCTTGCCTAAAGCCTGATCAACTACCTCGTTGAGATGATCCAGTGCAATAATTTTTTTCATAATTAATGGGCTTTTTCAAACTCTTTGATGGCTGGTGTGACGGTACCCAACGGAAATGGACTGCCAAGGGTGGTTTTTACCAGTGTGGCGTTGTCTAGTCGAAGCTTGAGTGCTTCGATGTAGATTTCTATATCCGGTAACTCCCGCACTGTTACTCGGCCAGCTGTATGATCAGTTTGCCGTCTAATACACGGATATCTTCGATACCATCTGCAAGTGATTTCCAGAAGCCATCGTTGCCGCCGAACTCACGCACCAGATCAATATTTTTTAGCCCGCCGAGCCAGGCATTGGGTATCGGGATGCCCCACACACTGACGCCTTTCATGATCACAACCGGTCTGTCGTTTTGATAAGACAATTCAGTGCCGCCACTGAGTTTCAATGTTTTACCACCAATGAACGGAAGGTCCGGGTCGAGATCGACCAGCAATTTGATGCTGGCTACCTCTTCGCTTAACTGAACTACCAACTGTTCTGCTAAGTCGGTGTTTTTAGCAAGTAGAGAGTTCAGCTCACGCTCGGTAAGTTCAATGCGTCTTTTACTCGCATCCTCGGTGTATACCTCGGGTTGTAGTTCGCCGCTGGCATTCAAATCCTTTTCTTCTAAAGCCAATGGTTCAAGGGTGATTTCATCACTTTGTTCACTTGAAAATGCCGATGATGTACTGCCATCGACGCTGGCCAGTGCGTCAAGCTTCTGCTCCAGAGAAAGTTGCTCTGTTTGGCTTAGTTCAACGGGGGTAAAGTTTTTTGTAAACAACCGGCTTTGAATTGCCCAGACGGTACCAGCCACAGTCAGGATGATCGTTAACAATAGTAAACCGACAATAGGCAAACAGCCGAGCGATTTTCCAGCCTGGTTGTTCTTTGTTCTCATTAGGTTATTCATGGTAGGTAACTAAAAGTCTCCAGATCAGCATGCTTTGCAATGCAATATATCAGCAGTATTACGCGTATAATTGGGCGAGTAACGGCAACAGTAACCTATAGGTAATGGTCAACGATACTACAGAGTCCGTAAATTAGCTGGCATAGCGAATCATAGAAAGTTAAATATAAAATGTTGCGAGCCCTGTGCGCTCTGGTATTAGAAGACGGATGTATCGATGACCAGTCCGGCCTCGCAGCCAAAATAGCCGAAAATCTTGATGAGTCAGACCGTGGCTGAAACCGAATCAAATGTACAACCTGCTTACGCGGCGCCAGATGGTGCTGGACGGTGGCCGTGGCATGAGTCCAGGAGCTGGTTTTGGATCAGTGTGGCCTTCGGTTTGTTGTTTCTCACGACGATATTTCTTATCGCGCCAAAGATACAGAGGCAACTAGACCAGCAGGTGCGTTTGCGATTGGTCGACGCGGGTATCGACCTCAGCCAGCTTGAGCTTGATTGGGACTATCGAAACCTTCGGGTTAATGGGTACCTGCCCGACGGTGTGAGCCTGGATGAATTTGCTACGATCCTGCGTGGAACTTCCGAACAAAATTCGGCCTTCTTTGCCAAAGGGGTGCGTCATCTCTGGCTGAATGTGGATGATGGTACTTTTTTCAGTGGTGGCACGGGCTTTAGTAGTTCCGTTGATGACACTCTCTCCGTAGAGGTGACCAGCGATGGTGCGGTCGCGAAGCTTTCCGGTGCGGTGCAGGATGAGCTGCAAAGAAGCATGCTGGTTGAGGCAGTGCTTGAAGCTGGTGTGGAAAATATCTTTGATCAACTTGATGTCCTGGCCGCGCCTGCAACAGAGTCCGCTAACGAACGGGTGTCATTGCTGGCGGATATGTTGCGGGAAACTGGCCCGACGCAAATTAAACGATCCGAGATCACGATGACCGAGACTGATCTTCACTATCGAATTACCGCGCGTGATAAACAAGGTGCACTAGCGATAGAAAAAGCCGCGTCAAATGAACTGGCTGACTTTAGAATTACCGGCGGGGTGGATGTTTTAAGTAATCATTCACTTGATTTAAACGCACGCACAGATGGCGAAAAAATAACCTTAAGCGGAAAAGTGCGTTCCGACGCACAGCGTAAGCGCCTGGTATTTGCTGCGACCGAGGCGGTAGGTGATCGCAACGTTATTGATCAACTAACGATGGCTAAGCCGACATCCGTGGCTTCTGATGCAATGACTCAGGTAGACAGTATTGCCGCAGTGGTCTCTCGTTTTGCACCGGGGATTGAAGGCGAAGTCAGTCTGAAGGGTAATGAGTTGGTGATCAAGGCTGATGCGGGTAGCGAAGCGGTGCGGCAATATTTATTATCAGCAACTGCCGGTGCCCGTAGTGCCGGGTTGAATGTGACAGAAAACATTCAGCTGCAGTTAGCATTGGATGAATCTGAAGCGCTGCAAGCTGAGCTTGATCATCTGATCGAAGAAGTTCGTGCCACCGTGGTTTTTCCAAGTGGTCAGTCCGAGCTGTCCGAGGCTGCGAGACAGACGCTTGATAAAGTGGCCGATCGCATTAAGTCCTACACAGGTTTACTGATAGAAATCGAAGGTCACACAGATGATGTGGGTAGGGCAAATATCAATGAACGACTCAGTCAAACCAGAGCGAATGCAGTGCGGGCTTACTTAGCACAAAGTTCCATTGATGGTAACCGCTTGATTGCTGTGGGCTATGGTCACCGAAAACCGATAGAAGAAAATGACACTGCCGAAGGTCGTCAGGCAAATCGACGTGTGCATTTTACGGTTTTGAAGCGACCCGACAGTTCAAATGGATAGTGGCTTGTTGTTAGAAACTGTTTTAACCAACTGCTTGCGAAGGCGAGGGTAACGATATGCTTTGGGTGCTTTGGGATATTCTGATTCCTCTTATATCCTCCTTTGGATTGGGCATTTTACTTGGTTGGCTACTTTGGCGCTGGCGGCGTCAGTTAATTCAGAATCATGTCGCCGTATCGATGGACTCTGAATCGCAGAGCGAATCGGTGGAAGGTGATTATGATGAAGGCGGCAACAACAGTGCGCTGTCCGAATTGGAAGCGGCGAATATCACATTGATTGGTGAACGTGATCAAGCATGTGATTCACTTGAAGCACTTCGCAGCGAAGCCGATGCGCTAAAAGCACGCTGTGCAGAGCTTGAAGCACAGGCACTGGTAGAGGACGAACTTACGGTTGCCGCTGCCAGTGAAAATTCCAACACTAGCGTTTTAACAGAGCCGCTAAAGCTTGTTACTGAGACAACCGAACGCGAAGAATTGGTTCAACTTAAAGAGAGCGTAGAAAATCTTACCAGTTCCCTGGACTTGGAGCGGAAGGAAAAGCGAGCTTTAGAACTTGAGTTGCTCAACCGGCAAAATCGGTGTGAAAAACTCGAAGCCGAACTGCAGGCGGAATCGGTCAGTGGCACAGATGACTTGTCGCAGGCGCAAGAATGGGAGCAAAAGTATAACGACTCTCTTCAGCAATCAGAGTCTTTGCAGCTTAAGTTGCAGGAGAGCAGGCGAGAGCTTGGTGAGCTGAAGGCGACGCATCTGTCTAACGTCGCTACTCCGGTGCAGGCAAGTGCCGCGATCGATCAAGAAGAAGATCAGATGGTCGAAAAACCAAGTGCTAGCGTTGCACCGATGCAGACCGACACAAGCACCGGAATTGATCATGGCTCTGTAGAGCAAACCGCGGTCAAAGAAAAGTCGGCTGATTATTCTGAATCTTCACCGCCGTCCGATAGTCATAGCGACATCGCATCTGTTTATGTACCGAGTGGCTGGTCAGTACCGTCAAATGTCCCTGATAAAAAAGAGCGGGATAAGTTAACAGACATCAAAGGGATAGGGCCTGTGCTTGAAAAAATGCTGCATGAATCGGGAATCTATTATTATCGCCAAATAGCATTGCTGGATAAAAGTGGTGTTGAAGAACTACAGCTCCAGATCCCGCAATTCCCGGGTCGAATCCGTCGCGACAATTGGGTTAATCAAGCTAAGAAACTACACGCCAGTAAATACGGGGCCGCGGCGGGTGTTAGTCTGGTCTGAAGTTACCGCATTAGCTATTGTTGGCCAGATCGATTACGTCCTGCATAGTAGGTATCGCTGTTTGAGCACCGGGCTTAGTGCAGGCAAGGGCGGCGGCGGCGTTGGCCACCTTACATGCGTTTTGTAGTGAGTTTCCCTGTGACAGCATTGTGCCGAGGTATCCGGCAAAGGTGTCACCTGCACCGACTGTGTCGATCGCATCGACCTTGATACCCGGCAGCGTAAAAACCCTCGATTGTTCGTCAATGGCCTCTATGCCACTGGCGCCCAGAGTTTTGACGACTGAGCAACCGGTTTTATGTGCGAGGCTTTCTACAGTGCCTGACGCAAGACCCAGCTCACGACGTAAACTGTCTGCCTCGGTTTCATTTACAAGTAAGTAGTCGATGTCCTTAAATACGCCTGCTTCAAGGGGCTGATACGGGGCGAGGTTGGCGACCACTCTGGCACCTTGTTGTTTTGCGTGATGGGCCGCTGCCACGACGGTATCGACCGGGCACTCAAGCTGTAGTAGCAGCACATCGGCGGGATTGATTGATATTGCCCGGGCGTCTTCCGCCGAGACCCCGCCATTGGCACCGGCTATGATTACAATTTGATTTTCGCTGTGCTCGTCTACGAACACAAAAGCGCAGCCGGTTGGACCCGGCAGGATTTTCACCCCGGATAGGCCAACCCCACCTGCGGTTAGCAGTGACAGTGCTTTATCTGCAACGCTATCGGTGCCCACGGCGCCGGTCATTTGCACGTCAGCACCTGCACGTCTGGCTGCTAACGCTTGATTAGCGCCTTTGCCACCGGGCGTCAGCACCAGGTTTTGTCCGCCGATAGTTTCACCGGGGCCGGGTAGGATCTTTACGTTGACAGCGTAATCAATGTTGATAGAGCCGAGTACATGAATCATTGTTTTTAGTCCCATGCCTGGCGGCATTTTAAAGAGTGTCGGTAGCGCCGAGTGAATCTTTCATCGTACTGGCAATCTATTTGTTTCAGTACACTAGCGTGCATATTACTGCACCTCCCGGCTTATTGGTTAATCACAGTTTCAAAAGGTAGTATGAGGCCAGCATTGGTCTGTAAGTGTGGCATCAGTGCAACTAACTGATATGTGATCCATTGGTTCCCGGAAAATAAACATTGCAAGAAATCTCTACAACAAAGTTGCGAAAAATAGCTTTGTCAAAGCAAGGTCTGTTAAGTGCTAACTCATTCGGTTCTGGTGTGTCGGCGGTAGAGTGCGCAATCAAGCAGCTGGGTTATGTGCAGATAGATACCATTTCTGTGGTGGAGCGAGCGCACCACCATGTGGTCTGGAGCCGAGTTAGTAGCTACCGGGCCGATCATCTGGCAACTCTTGTTTCGCAGAAAAAAATATTTGAATATTGGTTTCATGCTGCCGCGTTCCTGCCGATTGAGGATTTTCGATTTGCACTACCACGCATGCAAGCGATAAAAGCAGGTGAGAAACATTGGTTTGAGAACATTGATAAAAAACTTATCCGTTATGTGCACCGTCGGATCGAGAATGAAGGTCCACTGTTGGCAAGGGACTTCACCGACACAAGGCAGACCAATACCGGTTGGTGGGACTGGAAGCCAGCCAAGCAAGCGCTTGAAAAACTGTTTATGCAAGGTGACTTAATGGTGGTCGGGCGTGAGGGATTTCAAAAACGCTACGATCTCACCGAACGTGTGCTGCCAGCAGCTACAGACACGCGTTTGCCTGGTATTGACGAACAGGCGCAGCATTTAGTTGACACCACCATAAGGGCGCATGGTTTTTCCGGTCTTAAATCTTTCTCTTATCTACGTAAAGGTAAAGAGTTACGATCTGCCATAAAGCAATGCGTGCAAGCGAATATCGAGCAGGGAAAGCTAATAGAAGTGCACACGCCAAGTGGTGATCTATTTTATTGCGATGTAAATTTGCTTGAAAAAAAGTTTCGTGCCGGTAAGCAGGTTCGATTGTTATCGCCGTTCGATAATCTGGTGATACAGCGGGAGAGGTGTAGGCAGGTATTTGATTTTGACTATCAAATTGAGTGTTATGTTCCCGCCGCTAAGCGTCAGTTCGGCTACTTCTGTTTACCTATTCTGTTCGGGGATAATCTGGTTGGGCGGATGGATTGCAAAGCTGATCGAAAATCCCGAACGCTGCATGTGAAATATTTACAGCACAGTGTGGATAGTGAACAGTTTGTCCAAAGTCTGGGAAAGTCGTTGTTGGAATTTATGAAGTTCAACGCCTGTGATTCAGTGCTTGTTGAGCATGCGTTGAATCCAGGATTGAAGAGGCGTTTGCAGAAGGTATTGAAAGACTCAAAAACTGGATGATGCCGGCAGAATATACGGCCGACATCCGTTTCTAAACAGTGCTAAGGCTGTATTAAGCCGCCGCTTGTGCTTTTAGTACAGTCGCCGGATCTTTGTAGTCCATGCCAAGTGCTTCTGCCGCCGGACCATTGGTTAATACGCCGCGATGGACGTTTAGTCCTTCCAGCAGGTGATGGTTTGCCATCAACGCTTCGCGGTAGCCAAGGTTGGCTAAAGACAGTGTAAACGGCAACGTTGCATGGTTGAGTGCATGCGCTGATGTGCTCGCTACAGCCCCCGGCATGTTGGCAACGCAGTAGTGTACGATGTCGTCAACAATATAAGTCGGGTCCTGATGTGTAGTGGCCTTAGAAGTTTCAAAGCAGCCACCTTGATCAATCGCTACGTCAACCAGTACAGAGCCTTTGCGCATGGTCTTCAGCATGTCACGGGTGACAAGCTTTGGTGCAGCCGCGCCCGGTATTAACACCGCACCAATGATTAAGTCACTCTCTGCGACATGATGTTCCAGCGCTGCCTGGCTTGAGTAGACTGTTGAAATACTGCCACCGAACTGTGCGTCGAGCTCTCTCAGTCTTTTGATAGAACGATCAAGCACAGTCACATTGGCTTGCATGCCAACTGCCATTTGTATTGCATTGGTACCTACTACGCCGCCGCCAATGACCAGAATATTTGCAGGCGCTACACCGGGTACACCACCCAGTAATTTGCCTGAGCCACCGTGTGACTTTTCGAGGCACATGGCACCGGCTTGTATAGACATACGACCAGCCACTTCAGACATGGGAGCCAGCAGTGGCAGCCCGCCATCGTTGTCAGTCACGGTTTCGTAGGCGATTGCAACGGCATCTGATTTAAGCAGTAGATCTGTTTGCTGTGGATCGGGAGCTAAATGAAGATAAGTAAACAATACTTGGCCGGATTGCAGCATTTTGCATTCGTTTGGCTGTGGCTCTTTTACCTTGATAATCATCTCGGCTTCTTTAAAAACTTCCTCAGCACTGCCGGCAATCTTGGCGCCTGCACTGATATATGCCTCATCTGATTCACCGATGCCTTCTCCTGCCGTACTTTGAACCAGCACTGAGTGACCGTGGGTGATGAGCTCACGAACGCTGACAGGGGTCAGGCCGACGCGATACTCGTGATTTTTAATTTCTTTGGGGAGTCCTACCAGCATGATTTTCTCCAGACGTAAAGCTGTGGTTTTTGTGCCTTCATTAAACCGAGCGGCAACAAGACAGAATAATTAACGCGCTTATACGCGCTATTACAGGAATTTATGGGAGTCTAGAGTAAAATCACCGGAATATATTTGGGTAATATTAAATAATTCAGGAATATATCTGGTATAAATATTTACACTGGTAAATATTGCTGGAAACCTAATGAAAGCGCTGGATCGTATCGATCGAAGAATTCTCGACGAACTGCAAAAAAACGCTCGAATCTCCTATGTTGAGCTCGGAGAACGGGTGGGCTTGAGCACCTCCCCTTGTCTTGAGCGGGTGAAAAGACTGGAGAATGACGGCTACATTTCCAGCTACACAGCCATACTGAATCCTGAATTAATGAATGCTGCTTTGATGGTCTACGTGGAGATTAAGCTTGAATATGACAGCAAGCGTATTTTCGAAAAGTTCAAAAATGCAGCACTGCTGATACCGCATTTGCTGGAGTGTCATCTGTTATCTGGAGATTTTGACTACCTAATGAAAATACGAGTTGCCGATATGGCCGAGTATCGGCAGTTACTGGGTGACATTCTGCGCGATCTTCCAGGGGTTAGAGATACACGTTCCTATATTGTTATGGAGGTAATTAAAGAGACAACACAGCTGTCGATAAATTAGTTGATCTTTAACCTGGTTGATCCGTAAACAACATAGGCTGATGATTCAAGCATGTTGCTTTAGCATCGTTGCATTTGCTTTACAGTCTTTAACAGCATGGGATTGCTACCGCGTCTTCAATTAACACCTTTCAGTTGTTCCATGTGTAGGTGTAACGCACCCGACGTAATTGTAATTATTCTGAATCGGTTTGCGAATATTGCACGTTTGTTATTTTTCTTGTTATGTCTAACTGGAACGTTCGTATGCAGCTTTCTATGTAAAATATGCAAGTGAATTTATACTAGACGGTTCAAGGATGGGCGTTTTTACAGGCTGGAGACTTATCCCATTTTAAGCATGGGTGAAGGTATATTTCCTTTACTGGCAAGCGTTGAATAGAAATTATGAAAACAACACCTGATGATCCAAACAATCTGCAACAAGCGCGTGCTGCGCGAAGTAAAACTTTGCCAGGCGGCGGATCGCTCACACTAGTGCAGGCACCGGATGCACATGATCACTTTTTAAAAGCCATGGACTTACGCCGTGGATCGGTTGGCAAGCCGATGGACGAAGATGCAGCGCTTGAGTTGTTCGAAATTGCAGCAAAGCAGGGTCACCTCGGGGCGAGTGCGGCAATCGCTTTGCTCTGCGAAGACAAAGTAGCCATTGAAACGCGAGATCACCACTTTGAGAAGGCCAATACCTGGATCCTTAAAAGTGCACAGGCCAATGATCAGTGGGGTTTGCTGTTTCTTGGCATCATGTACTTTGATGGTCATCGGGTTGAACAGGATTACGACCGGGCAGCACAGTACTTTCAGCAGGCAGCAGAGAAGAACAACACGTGCGCGCAAGGTTTTCTCGGTTATATGTATTCGGTTGGCAATGGGGTATTGCAGAACCGCCAGACAGCGGTGAGCTACTACCGGGCTGCGGCGGATCAGGGGCATGTGGTTGCGCAATTTGATTTAGGGGTTTGTTATGCGCAGGGCCGCGGTGTCCCTAAAGACAAAAGAGCCGCGATCAGTTGGTTCAAGCTGGCGGCAGAGCGTGGTGATCTTCAAGCTCGCGCGTTGCTGGCAAAGATGTATGCCACTGGAAACATGGTTGAGCAAGACAACGAAGCAGCAATGAAATGGTTTCTTCGTGCGTCTGAAGCCGGGCACACCGCATCACAATTTGATCTTGGCATCTGTTACATCAACGGAGTTGCCGGTGAGCAAAACCATGTTGAAGCAATGAAATGGTTTAGAAAGGCTGCACAGTCCGGTCACTCGCAGGCGCAACTTAACTATGGAATCGGCTGCTGTATAGGTTTAGGCGTGCCCAAAGACGTTTATCAGGCGGTCTATTGGTTCAGCATGGCAGCTGATCAAGACAGTGCTGCAGGTCAATACAATCTGGGACGTATGTATGAACATGGTCTGGGTATTGAAAAAGACGAACAAGCTGCTATTTCCTGGTACAGGAAAGCGGCGGACCGTGGCAATGTGCGCGCCCAGGTTAACCTGGGTTTACGCTATGGCAATGGCCGTGGTTTGCAGAAAAACTACACTCGATCAGTGCGCTGGTTACGCCGCGCTGCAAAACAAGGTGATGCCAGAGGCAATTACAATATGGGTGTGCTTACCCAGAATGGCTGGGGCGTGCCTAAGAATGAGGCCAGAGCAATGCAGTACTTTGAAACTGCTGCAGCGCATGGCAACGCCAAAGCCAAAAGATCGTTGCGTGCTATGCAGCGCGAAGCGCAGAAAGATTCGGCCGAGGTTTAACGTCTGCCAGTCTGGGATGATAGGGTTCGCCACCTGTAGAAGGTGGCGGTGCCAATCAAATTTCCGGTTTCTGCATTGTAGGCTTAGAAGTAACTATTCAGTCGGAATAGAACTAAATTCAAACTGTATTTGAGCACGAGCAACAACGTATCCTGGATACCGACAGCTGTGTCCTGAATAGTTACGCATTAGAAGTTCAAAGAAATATCACGATGCCCTGCATCACATGCGGCAACGTAGAGCGCCTGATCTTTAGTTAACTTAGATTGCTGCCTGACACCGATGGTGCCGCGAATAGTCTCTTCGTACTCTGCAATCTGAGACCCAAAAGCTGCCTGTGCTTTCTCACGCCACTGGATCTCTGACTGATATTCCTGTTGCGCTTTTTCTAACGCATCGATAGCCTTCTCAGGTTTTGGCTTTTTAGCTTTTAGCGCTTTGCGTGCTTTTGCGATATGCGATTTAATTTTCGAAGCGCCTTCCACTTTACCGAATCGTTTACTAGAGGCTGCGAGTTCATCAATCACGTCTTCTGCGCTGGCATTGACGATCAGCTCGTTTAGCATTTGAAATTCACCTGCCAGCTCTTTCAGGGCAGGCGTGGCGGCAAGGGTTGTTTGCAACTTCACTATCGGTTGATAGCCCTTGTCCGCGGCTTTTCTGAAATCAGTTCGTACTTTACGCTCAGCTTGCTGCAGCTCGGTAAAGTCAGCACGGGCTTGATCCCACTGTTGTGGGGTCTCGGCGTTCGCAGTGTCTCGTTCAGCAGTCAGTTCCTCGATGTGTTTGGTGAGCAGGTCTCTCTGGATTGTGTCATCGTCCGGCAATCGCTGGAGCAAGGTATTGGTTTCTTCAATTTCGAGATCGAATCTTGTGGTAGTAATTCGAATATCCCGAACTTGTTCGTGCAACGGCCTAAACACTGCGGTGCCATTCTCGACAGTGGCTGCACGCTGGTTTGCTTCAGCCAGCAGACCAATACTTGCTTCCGCGTTTTCAAAACTCTCGGTGACCGATTTACCCAGCTTCTTTGGTAATTCGCTGAAATCGAGCGTCCTGGTTGCCGCAATAGCGCGCTTGATTTCATCACCATTTTCGTTGAACTGCTCGGTGACGTACTGTTCCACACAGTGACTAAGCTTTGGATTTCTCGGTGGCGGTGCAGTGTCTGCTGTCAGTTGCAGTCGCTTTGGCAGGTAGTTAACCAGCTGCGGGTAATAGCCGACAATCCCGAGCGCAGTTATCTGCAACAAGATGAACGCAATCACCCCTTTGTACATTTGAACTGTTTTGACAGCAGCAGGTGCGACACCGCGCATATAAAAAAGCGCAAAGCCAAAGGGAGGTGTCAGAAAGGAAGTTTGAATATTCAAACCGATCATCACACCAAGCCAGACTGCTGTGATGTTTGCAGATGGGTCAGCCAATAGGATGGGGGCGACAATCGGCACGACAACGACGGCAATTTCAATGAAATCCAGAAAGAAACCCAGAACAAATATCACTGCCATAACAATAATAAATTTAGTCCAAAAGCCGCCGGGTAGTGCATTCAGGTAATCCCGAACCAGGTCTTCACCACCAAAGGCTCTGAATGCAGCGGTCAGTAAGGCAGCTCCGAGTAGAATGATAAAAACCAAAGACGTGGTCTTTGCAGTTTCTATCATCACTTCGTAAAGTGTATTGTCGATTCGCATCACTCTGATGCCGCTCCACAGCAGGGCGAATAATAAAACACCGACGGCTGTGACCGCTAATACGATGCCAAGACGATCGTGATCGGTTCTTATATCTTTAATATTGTTGTCGAACAGAACAAGAATAATTCCAATAGAAATCAGCGCTAGTACTGCAAGCATTGCAGGTATGTAGCGCGTCGTACCGCTATCTTTTAAACGATAACCTGCCATTAACAGTGCGCCAGCGGCGCCAATAGCACCCGCTTGATTGACTGTAGCGATACCGGAAATAATTGAACCGAGAACCAGAAATATCAATGTCAGTGGCGGTACCAGTGTGCCCAGTACCTGACCGATGAAGCTTTGCGTCGCATCACCCTCGATGCGCACAGCTGGTGCGGACTTGGGACGTATCAATGCGTAAATCAGAATGTAGGCCATGTAGAGCAATACCAGAACAATACCCGGTACAAAAGCTCCCAGGAACATCTCACCGGCGCTGGTCGAGCCGACATCAAATTGCGACGGCATTGATATTTCACCAGTCGATGCTTTGTACAAAAACTTACGTGCCGTACTCGCCTGGTCAGTGGCGCTCGCCAGTTGATCCGCCAGAATAATAAGCACGATTGAAGGCGGAATAATTTGTCCGAGTGTGCCGGAGGCAGCAATGGTGCCTGTAGCAAGCGATGGAGAATAGTTGTTGCGCAGCATCACCGGCAGTGAAATTAAACCCATAGCAACAACGGTGGCGCCGACGATACCGGTTGTTGCCGCCAGAAGTGCGCCGACGAATACCACTGAAATGCCAAGACCACCAGGCACAGGACCAAACAAACGCGCCATCGTTAACAACAGATCTTCAGCGATCTTAGAGCGTTGCAGCATGATGCCCATAAAGATGAACAGCGGAATCGCAATGAGCGTATCGCGTTCCACTTCCCAGTAGATACCACGCAAATTGGTGACTCCGGCGGACAGCCATTGGCTCGGTCCATCCTGTGCGAAGTAGGCATCTACATTGCCCGCCATTACGTAGCCGCAAATGGCGGCGATAGTGATGGTGACAATGGCGGCGCCCGGTAATGCAAAGGCAACCGGGTAACCTGAACCCAGCGCAAGCGCCAGAATAATTAATAATAGTGCGAGAAAGAACAGTTCCATGATGCGCCCCTAGTGTGCGATTTCGGTAGCGACAGTTCTGGCTCCGGGATGACGCCTGACGTCGGCCACGGATTCAAGAAACTGAGAGACAAATTGCAACAGCATGGTGACTGCAAACACACCAAGAAAACCTGCCATCCAATACTTCGTATACATACCAAATCCGGATTGTGACACTTCATAGTTGGCCAGCGGGCCGTAGATAATTGAAGACTTGCCGCCTAAGCCGATAACAATAATGGTCCAGCAAAGAGCCATTCCAAAAAACACCGCTCCAAATGAGTTCACTATCCCTTTGCGTGTCTGGCGCATGCTGGAGTAGAAAATATCAACCCGTACGTGGCCTTCGTGCAGCAAAGTGTAGGCGCTGGCGAATAGAAAAAGTGCGGCGTACCAGAATCGAACAAGGTCACCCATAAAGGCTTGTTCATAAGAGAAAATAAATCGCGTAATAACAATCGCGAGCTCCGCAATCACTATAAGTAGTGCTAGCCAATGAAAACCCAGTGTGCGGGTAACTGCGCCCAGTAAAAAGCCCAATGCAAGTAGTGGTAGGTGAACCATGGGTCCGCGAAATTGTGGCCGCCCTAAATCTTTGGCCAGTTGTTCGTCAACCAGTAGCGGCAGTAAGCCCTCTACCCGTAAAAATGAAATCGCCATATCGGCAAGGCCGATAAAGAACACAGCCCAGAAGAGGGAGCGCACAATGTAGGTGTTGATCGCAGTGAAGGTGGCTGCGTCAGCCCTTAAGGTGTTCTGTTTGCTTTTGACAAACAACCAGGCAATAAGCAGGGCTGCTGCATAGATTCCTATTTGTGCCCAGGCTCGCCAATCAAAGTCGGTAGTGAACGCAGCTTTAACCCCCGGCCACTTCTTCGAGTGCACCAGAGTATTGTTTACAAGGTAGGCAACCAAATAGGCAAGCATGGCCCAGCTAAAAAAGCGACTGAGCTGGTTTTTTACATCAGATCTGTACTCTCCGCTGGCATCAGCCAGTGAGTACGTCTGCTGGTTTGCAGAATCCATCGCTGCATCTCGAGTAAGGAATGAGTGGAGGGTCCTTTAAGCGAGTAGCATGATCAGTATAGTGCCGCATGAACCACAGTTCACTAGTTGCAATAGCTTTGTGTGAGAAGCGGTAACTTAAATGGGCATTGCAGAAGACAGTGAATCGCAGAAAAGAACCATAAACAAAAGTGGGGCGGACAATCCGCCCCACCGGTGCTTCTAGATATCTAATACGCGATTGCGCTGGTTCGAGAAGCCAATCTCGGCAAGCTTCAGGTAGGCGCCCATTTCACGTAGTGCATCCTGATAGTTGTCGTTGATTTTCTTAGCCAATGGGCTGTGATCACGAGTTTCTTCGAATACTTCAGCAGCGGCTTCACCAAAGCTGTCGTAAATCTCGTCACTGAAAGAGCGCAGCTCGACACCGTTCTCTTCGACCATCTTGGCGAGGTACAGGCCGTTGTTGGCAACTGCTTCTTCCGGCTGTGCAGCATTCTCTTCCATACAGGCCGCTTCAATGACTGCCTTCTCCCACTTGGAACGCTTGTTCCACCACTCGGCGTTCATACCAAACGCAAGGCCACCACCTGGCTCATGCATGCCGGGTGAGTAGTAGTATTTGGCTGCTTCGTAGAACTTCATGAAGTAATCGTTATATGGGCCAACCCACTCAGTAGCGTCAATGGCTCCGGATACAAGGTTTTCATAAATTTGACCGCCCGGCAGTGATACCGGTGATGCGCCCAACTTGGCCATGACGTCGCCGCCAAGACCTGGAATACGCATTTTCAGACCCTTTAGATCATCTGCGGTTTCGATCTCTTTATTAAACCAGCCACCCATCTGTGTGCCTGTACCACCACAGGTGAGTGCTTTCAGGCCGAATTCACCAGACAGTTCATCCCATAATTTCTGGCCGTCTTTGAACTTAATCCACGCATTCCACTCGGTGTTTGTCATGCCGAATGGCACAGCGGTGAAGTAGGCAAATCCCGGGTGCTTGCCTTTCCAGTAATAGTCGGCTGCGATGTACGCCTGGCTGTTGCCTGCGGCTACTTCGTCAAATACATCGAAGGCCCCGACACGCTCACCAGCGGCAAAGTACTTTGTCACGATCTTGCCGTCGGAAAGCTCGCCAATGCGCTCTACGAGCCGCTGGGCACTGATACCAAGACCGGGAAAATCCCGTGGCCAGGTAGAAACCACGGTAAGTTCAGTTTTAGATTGGCCAATGGCCGGTGCGGCGGTGATTGTGGCGCCAGCGGCTGCAGTTGCGGCGGCACCAGTTTTGATAAAATCACGTCTTTTCATAGACTTTTCCCCAGAATTGTTCGTTTTTTGAGTCATCATCAGTGTGCGATTGAAGATGGCATCCGGACCTGAATTGTTAAATAAAGCGAACCGAATTAGGCTGAGAATAGCATTTTTTGATCACCGGTGCGCATCCTCATGCCCTTACCTATAAGAGAAAATTAAGATGTCGTGTCAATATAGTTTGGTGGTGATTCTGTGAGAATTTTTTCGTACGGCGCCGGATCTTTGGTGTAGGTCATCAGCGCTTCCGGGGGGTAGTGGAGATCATGTAGCCGGGAAAGCCAGAATCGCAATGCTGCGCATCGCACAGCATCTGGCCAGGCGTGCTGTTCTGCTGCTTGCAGTGGTCTTACGCTCTCGTAGCCTTGCAATAGTGCTTTTGCATTTTCGCGCTCAATGGTTCCATTTTCATCGCGGCACCAATCGTTGAAAGTGATGGCCAGGTCGTACAACATGCAACCGTTGCAGGCGTAGTAGAAGTCAATGATGCCGCTGATACGAGCTGCACCTGCATGGTTGCTGTTTTCGTAAAACAGAACATTGTCTCTGAACAGGTCAGCGTGAATGACACTGGCGGGCAGTGCATCGAGCGAAGCCGAGCTGCTAGCCTGCATGAGTTCGTTCAGCAATCGGCGCTCTTTGTCACTAATTTTCCCGTCTACTTTTTCTGCGATTTGTGCGCGCCATTCGGCCCCGCGTGAGTCTTGCCTTGTTGTTTTGTAGTCTTCACAACTGGTGTGAAACTGCGCCATGACTTGACCGATGGCATGACAGTCGTCCGGGTTGACGATGACTTTTTCAGCACCTTGTAAGCACTCAACAAGGGTGGCTGGTTTTTCAGCAAGAGTGCTGGTGTAAGAATTATTTGCCTTGACTGGCAAAGCACACGGGATATTGTTGCTATGCAAATAGGCCAGTAACTGCATGAACCACTCTACATCGTCGTGGTGCTCATGCTCGACAATAGTCAGAACATAGCGCCCGGTATCTGTATCGACAAAAAAATTGCTGTTGGTAATTCCGGCTTCTATGCCAGTGAATCCGCTTAGCGTGCCGACAGGATAACTCTTAAGAAATGCTTCGAGTTGTTGCGAATTTATTTTTGTGAAAACTGACATTAACCTGCCGGGTATCTAAATCGTCTGGATGCTGTTGGTTTGCGATTCGCATAACAGCGATAGTAAAAAAGCTAGTGTGGGTGCTGTTAAATATCCATTGAGACGTCATCGTTCGCGACTACGGTATCCATGTCTACTCCTTCATAGAAATCAAAGATGGCTTCAATCACTTTTTCCGGATCGTCTTCAATGCTGAATAGATCAAGGTCTTTTTCACTGATAGTGCCGGTAGCGAGCATAGAATCTCTGAGCCAATCAACAAAGCCGCTCCAAAATTCAGTGCCCACAAGAATGACGGGGATTTTACGTGATTTGCCGGTTTGGATCAGGGTCAGTATCTCTGCCATCTCATCAAGAGTACCGAAGCCACCTGGCATAACGACGTAGGCAGACGCATACTTCGCAAACATCACTTTACGCGCGAAAAAGTACTTAAAGGTGATACCAATATCTTGATACGGATTGCCAGATTGTTCAAACGGCAGCTGGATGTTGAGCCCGACGCTTGCAGATTTTCCAGCATACGCGCCCTTGTTTGACGCCTCCATGATACCCGGGCCACCACCACTGACAACGGCGAATCCGGCATCAGACAATTTTCGCGAGATATCTTCGATCTGCAAACAGTATTTGTGGTCGGGCGCAAAGCGTGCCGAGCCGAAGACACTGACAGACGGGCTGATCGCCGCCAGCTTTTGAAAGCCTTCGACGAATTCGGCCATGATCTGGAAAATCTTCCAGGATTCCCGGCTGAGTGCGTGATCGATGTTCGCGCCAGGTTGTAGCTGTGGTTTTTTTCTTATGCTCATTGTTCCGTGTACAGTACCCGACGGCGCTGTTCCATTGGCGATAATGTGGTCATTCAGTCAGTCTGACTGGTCTGTTGACAGCCGAACAGTATAGCTGATTGTCTTGGTTCTCCCCGTTAGCATTTCGTGCGGTTTGGGTAAACTGATTCGATAAAACATCCGCGGAGAGGTATTCTTCGGCCAATACACACTTACTATAAGAGTCATTCAATGTCAGACACGCCACCTCTGATACTAGTAGATGGGTCTTCCTATCTGTTTCGCGCTTTCCACGCATTGCCTCCGCTGACCAACAAGGCGGGTGAACCCACCGGCGCGATGCTGGGGGTGGTGAATATGCTGCGGCGCTTGCTCGATACCTACAAACCGACGGATATTGGGGTCGTATTTGATGCCAAAGGCCCCACCTTTCGCAATGAAATGTATTCCGAATACAAAGCCACCCGGCCCCCTATGCCGGACGATTTGCGTTCACAGATTGCACCGCTACATGAACTTATCCGTGCCATGGGCTTGCCGCTTATTAGTGTCTCGGGCGTTGAGGCTGACGATGTAATCGGTACTTTGGCTCAGCAGGCCACTGAGGCAAAACGCACGGTCGTGATATCAACCAGTGACAAGGACCTTGCCCAGCTGGTCAATGAGCACGTCACACTGATTGATACGATGAGCAACAAAACCTATGACATCGAAGGAGTGATTGAAAAATTCGGCGTGCCGCCGAATCGAATTATCGACTATCTGGCGCTGGTGGGAGACAAGTCTGACAACATTCCCGGTGTGGTGAAGTGCGGCCCTAAAACTGCGGTCAAATGGCTGGGGTTGTATGACGACGTGAAAGGTGTGATGGCACACGCAGATGAAGTCAAAGGCAAAATTGGAGAGTACCTGCGAGAGGCATTGCCTACTCTGCCTTTGTCCTATGATCTCGCAACCATTAAGCTCGATGTGGAATTAGAGGAATCAATAGAGAGCTTATCAATTAAAGAAGCGGATATTGAAACCCTCAGACCGATGCTTGAGCGCTACCAATTCAGAGCGTGGCTCAACGAGCTGGACGGTAAAACGGCCGCACCGACCGGAGGCACGGCACCGGTGGTACCGAAGGTTGAGAAAGTATCGACGCGGGACTACCAGATTGTAAGTTCCAAGGCGGTATTAAATAAATGGTTAAAAAGAATTGAAGAGGCGAAAATATTCGCTTTTGATACTGAAACCACCAGCATTAATTATATGGATGCTGAAGTGGTTGGGTTGTCGTTTGCGGTGACGGTTGGAGAGGCAGCGTACGTGCCATTGGCACATGACTATGAGGGCGCCCCCGTTCAGCTTGATAGAGATGAAGTGCTACAAAAATTTAAACCGTTGCTTGAAAGCGAAGACATCAAAAAGATTGGCCAGAATTTAAAGTACGACCGCAATGTGCTATTTAATCACGGGATTGATTTGCGCGGTATTGAACACGACACCATGTTGCAATCTTATGTGTGTGATGCCTCCGCTAACCGCCATGATCTGGATGTGTTGGCAGATAAGTATTTGAATCTTAAAACCACGCATTTTGAAGATATAGCAGGTAAAGGGGTGAAGCAACTGACCTTTAATCAGATTGAGGTCGAACCCGCTGCTGACTATGCAGCAGAAGATGCGGATGTCGCGCTGCAGTTGCACAATCAGTTGAATAAAATTGTCTCAGCCGAGCCTGCGCTCGATAAGGTATACAAAGAAATAGAAATACCGTTGTTAAATGTTCTCTCCAATATCGAACGCACCGGGGTGTTAGTGGATGCAGAACTTTTACACATTCAGGGTGAGGAGATCGCAAAGAAAGTGATGGCGATCGAGGCTTTGGCGCATGAAGACGCAGGTCAGGAATTTAACCTGGGTTCGTCAAAGCAGATTGGTGAACTGTTGTATGAAGTGAAGGGTATGCCGGTTATTCGAAAAACCCCTAAGGGTCAGCCGTCAACCGCAGAGGATGTGCTTGAGCAACTGGCAGTGGATTATCCTTTGCCGAAGCTTATTCTGGAGTATCGAAGTCTAAGCAAGCTCAAATCTACCTACACAGACAAGTTGCCACAGCAGATCAACGCTAAAACAGGCCGGGTGCATACGTCTTACCATCAGGCAGTGGCTGCCACTGGCCGATTGTCATCTTCTGATCCTAATCTGCAAAATATTCCAATCAGAACGGAAGAGGGCAGACGCATTCGAGAGGCGTTTATTGCACCGAAGGGCTATCAGTTGCTGGCTGCGGATTATTCTCAAATTGAGTTGCGCATTATGGCGCACTTGTCTGAAGACAAAAGTTTGTTGTCAGCGTTTGAAAATGGTCTGGATGTCCACAGCGCGACTGCCGCTGAGGTTTTTTCTGTGTCGCTCGACGACGTCAATGCTGATCATCGGCGTGCTGCAAAGGCGATTAACTTCGGTTTAATTTATGGCATGTCAGCGTTTGGTCTGGCGCGTCAGTTGGATATCTCGCGTACCGACGCGCAGCAGTATATCAATCTGTATTTTGAGCGATATCCCGGTGTAAAGCGTTTTATGGATTCCACCAAGTTGAATGCCAAGCATCAAGGCTATGTAGAAACTGTGTTCGGGCGGCGTTTGTATTTGCCGGATATCAATTCCAGTCGCTTCCAAATGAGATCGTACGCCGAGCGAACCGCGATCAATGCCCCGATGCAGGGCACGGCGGCAGATATTATAAAGCGTGCAATGATCAACGTTGACCAGTGGCTTCGAGAAGACAAAGTCGACGCCAGGGTCATCATGCAGGTACATGATGAATTGGTGTTAGAGGTTAAGAAGAGTGCGGTTAAGAAAGTATCAGAAGAGCTGACCCGTATCATGATTGGTGCAGGATCACTGGCTGTACCACTGGAGGTGGAAGTGGGCGTGGGTAACAATTGGCAGGAAGCTCATTGATGAATAATCCCAATGATCGCCACGGTGAGACCATTGCTGCTAAGGCTTCGCACTATCTCGATGTACACAGTGGTGCGATAGTCCCTGAAATACAATTGTCCACTACCTTTGCCCGTGATGATCGCTACGCGCCTATTAATCCTGCCAACCTCTATGCGCGGGATGACTGTCCGACTTACGTGCACGCCGAGCGAACTCTGGCTGATCTTGAAAATGGCGAAGAGTGTCGCCTATTTCCTTCTGGAATGGCTGCGATCGCATCGGTTTTTTATTCGCTTACCCCTGGAAGCCATGTGGTGCTGCCAGATGCGATGTACTGGGGCGCTAAGCTCTGGATCAATGATCACTGCAAGCGGCAGGATATTTTTGTTAGCGAGTATGATCCAGCTGATGCAACGACCATTCAAGCCGCGGTAGAGGATAAAAACAAAACTGATCTTGTCTGGGTTGAGACGCCGTCAAACCCTATGATGCATGTCACCGATATTGCATTGGCGGCCGAAATTGCTCACGAGTACGGTGCACTTGTGTGTGTTGATAGCACCGCTGCAACCCCGGTATTTACCAGGCCACTCGATCATGGTGCGGACCTCGTTATGCATTCAGCGACTAAATATTTAAACGGCCATAGTGATGTTTTGGCCGGTGCGCTGGTGACGCGTGATGAACACCCACTGTGGGAGGCGATATGTAACGAACGAAAAATGGCAGGCTCTGTGGCCGGTGCGTTCGAGTCGTGGTTGCTGTTGCGCGGTATGCGCACACTGTATGTGCGTGTACAGAGAGCGGCTGATAACGCGATGCAGATTGCACAGTTTCTGGAAACGCATCCGGCCATTGAATCTGTCAGTTATCCGGGTCTACAAAGCCATCCAGGCCATGCGATAGCCTGTCGGCAAATGCAGGGTGGTTTCGGTGGGTTATTGTCTTTTACTGTTCATGGTGATGCATCAGCAGCACTTAAACTCGCGGGTGGTCTGCAGATCATTACCAGTGCCACCTCATTGGGAGGTGTCGAATCACTGATCGAGCACCGGCACACGCTGGAGCCTGTTGAGAATCAGATTCCTGAGAATCAGTTGCGCCTGTCGGTGGGGATTGAGAGCGCGGAAGATCTGATAAGCGATCTCACAGAAGCGTTAAACTCACTGTAAATGTACAGTCATTAAGGGTGGGCCCGGAGGCTATGCGGACTGCGAAATGAGACGGTATGATTTATCGCTACGCACTTTGCAATAGCCTGGGTGCGACCTGTGGTGCCATGGGACGGAGCTGGCGCTCGATCGATTGAATCATTGAGCCGGCCACATCCTGACCAGTCGTATCTTCAACCCCTTGTAGGCCAGGTGAAGAATTGATCTCCAGCAGCAACGGCCCTCGATGGCTTCTTATGATATCTACTCCTGCGACGCTTAGGTTCATGGTTCTTGCTGCCTTCACTGCCAGGTTTTCCTCCTCCGGTGTTATATCTGTCAGTACCGCGTTGCCGCCGCAATGCAGGTTGGCGCGAAACTCACCGGGCGCAGCCTCGCGTTGAATTGAGGCAGCTACTTTGCCGTCAATCATGAAGCAACGCAGATCTTTTCCAGCGGCCTCCTGAATGAATTCCTGTACCAGTAGATTGGCTCGCAGTGACTTCATCGCGTTGATAACACTTTCAGCTGCCTTGGTTGTTTCTGCCAGTACCACGCCGCGGCCTTGTGTACCTTCGAGTAGCTTTACTATTAGCGGTGCACCACCGACCATTTCGATCAGGTTGTTGGTGTCACTCGGCGAATTGGCGTAGCCGGTGATGGGGATATCGAGACCTTGTTCCTGCAGCATCTGCAGTGAATAAAGTTTGTCTCGTGATTGTGTGATTGCGGCTGAATTATTCAATGCAAATACACCGAGGCTTTCAAAGTGGCGTGTGATGGCACAGCCGTAGAAGGTCAATGATGGACGGATCCTCGGGATCACTGCATCCAAATCGTTGAGTATACGACCGTCCCGGTAATGCACCGCTGGTGCATCGGCATCGAGCTTCATGTAGCACTGTCTGATGTCTAGAAACACCATCTCATGACCGCGCTTCTCACCGGCTTCAATGATGCGTCGATTGCTATAAAGTTTTGGGTTGCTGGCCAGTAAGCCTATTTTTAATCTTGCGCCCGGTACTGGTATGGCTTTGCCATAGAGCATGTCGATCTGTTGCTCGCTAACCTCGCCAAGTAAAAAACCGGCTTCACTATCGACAAGAATGCGTCCACTCATGGCTTCACGGCCAAGCAACATACGATAGCCCATCGCATCTCTATTGGTCAGAGTGAGTTCGATATCCCACGTATAACCATTGAGTGTCATTGGTGTTTTTATGACAAAGCGCTTTTCACTGCTGCCGTTCGAGCTGCGTATTGCGCGCCGATCCACTACAGGTGCTTCGCATCTTATGGTGGCACGCCTGCTCTTTTGCAAAGGATGCAGATCGAAGCGAACCCATGGTGTGGAGTCACGCGTAAACGGCTCTATGTTGAACGCGTGAATAGATGATGTTTTAGCACCGGAATCGATACGCGCTTTCACTGCTGCGATGTCGAGTTGCGGTAAAGCACACCATTCCTTTGATCCAGCAATAAACTTCTGATGCATATTCTTCATACTGAAAAACCTTCGAAGCACGGTGTATAGACGTGATATTTCAGGTCGGCTTGAATAAAACGTGAAGTAGCGCAAATTTTGGACCACTGCTAAATAACGATGTGTCAATGTTCCATCGCAATACCATTACAAGATGAGATAGCTGCTTTCAATCTCAATGCTATTGACTAACACTTGCGCAGTCGTATTAGCGCTGTATTGTTTTTTGTCGGACCTTTGACGTCACTTAACTGACTCAAAAGTGATAATGAACAACACAGGTGTTACACGTCGATAAGGCTGTCTTTGTGCTGCTTCACAAATCTAAGCCAGGCTCATTACCAAGCCATTAAAGCTTGTGGCAAGTCCGCTTTGTGTATTGGATAACGAGTATTCTCGACATTACAGCTTACGACCAGATAACGGGAACAGTTTCGGTTTGTAGGCCACTACCGGTTTTGACTGGCGGTGGAGAATGTAGTTACTCGGAAAATAATTGATGCGAACCAAAATCAAAATTGGTGGTGAAACGCGGGGCGGTGCCGGTAGTCTGCTCGTGGACAACGCCGAACCGACATTGCTAGAGAATGTTGCCCGGTATCTTAGAAGCAAGTACAAGCCTGTCCGGGCGCTCAGCGATGGCGACTTCTTATCCTTGTTTGATATCCCTTCTGTTAATGGTTTATTGAATAACGGATACAACCTGAGATCGACAAGTGCTTTTGTTGAACATTTTCGTACAAGGGTCGAATCAGACTGGCTACAGCCTCCTGCACATCTGGCAGATCTTGGTTTTAATACAGATCATTGTAATGAAGCAGAGCTGCTTGCTCGTGCAGACCAGGTACTCAACTACGATCTAGAGTGGAGTGGCGTGCCACCTGAACTGAGCTGCAACGGTGAGATCGACTGGCAGGAGAATATTCTTGATAACCGGGAATGGTTGTCACGCTTGAATCGTCATAGCTGGTGGCCGCTGCTGGGTCACGCCTATCAGCGCACGGGTGACGAACGCTACGCCATGGCTTTTGCCAGACAGATGTCTGCCTGGGTAGCGAATCTGGATCACCTGGAATCATCTGAAGAGACGGTGTGGTCATGTAAGCAGGTAGCGCTTCGGCTGCGTGTCAGCTGGATACCGGCTTTCGGAATGTTCTATCACTCGCCTTATTTTAACACCTCAAGAAAAATTGAGATGTTGCGAGCCATCTTTGATCAAGCACGATTTTTAAAGCGTCAGAAGACCGATGACAATTTAGTCTTTAACGGTGGTTTGGTGTGCGCTGGAATGGCTTTCCCTGAACTACGTGAATCAAAAAGCTGGCGCAAAGCGGCAATTGATCGTTGTTGGGCAAGTTTGCGCTCATCTCATCGTCCCGATGCTGAAACCGATAATGTCGATTTCCAACACTCAAGTAACCTGCTTGCTTTTAGTGATCGTGAGTTAGCCACTGCCTGCTAATTTGAGTCTTTAGCGCATTCGCTTTAACTCGTTTAAGGCAGATTTCATTTGCCCTGCCATTTGTTGATGATGGTGTGGGTCCCCGCCTTCCAGCGCGTACATGCCGTTGTGGTAACTCTCAACAATCGATCGCAGTGGTGCTTGATATTGCGGCCATTGCCTGCAGGCACGTTCAATAAAGCTTGTGTAGCTTTCACTCTTCTCCCTGACCAGGCCCTGCGTTGCGAGTTTACTGGAGAGCTTACGCCAGTGTTTTTCGCACGGTTGTAACGGGTTACGTCTGAGCTCTGATAGCGGTTTAAGAATAACTAATGCCCACAATGCTGATGCTGCAATCAGAGCCACGACAATCATCCAGCCACTGGGTTTTTCGATACCAAGCTTTTTCCATATGGCTTGCTGTCGGGTGGAATCGAAATCGATCACTATTTTCTGCCAGGCGAAATTGACCTTATCCCACTGCAATTTGGCTGAATTCAGCAGAGGTATTTCAATTCTGCTTAAAAAACTTCGTGATGAGTCGTTTCGCAATGCGTCGCTTGCACCTTGTTCAACCCGTTGAGGTGCGACAGCAGCAGTGGGATCATATCGTCTCCATTGCCCGTCGATGTAGGCTTCGGCCCAGGCGTGCGCGTCTGATTGGCGAACAATCATATAGCCATCGTTCATTTCACCACCTTGATAGCCGGTTACTACCCGTGCGGGTATACCGGCGGCTCGCAACATAAAAACAAAGCTTCCAGCATAGTGTTCGCAGAACCCGCGCCTCGTTGTGAATATGAAATCGTCAATAGAATTATCGCCAAGCTTTGGTGGGTTCAGTGTGTAGTGGAAAGCTTCACGATTAAACCAAAGCAATATGTCATTCGCGAGGGCGGCGTCGTTTGCGTGCTTTGTGCGAAACTCCAGTGCCAGTGACCGTGCCAGCGGATTGGTTGCGGTAGTGAGCAAGGTGGCGGTATTGGGTGGCATGGCAGGGGTGAAGCGATCACTCAGGATGGACGTTGCCCGATATCGAAGTGGCTGATCAATTGTTGTCGCTGTATCTATTTGCAGCTCTTGATTCAGGTTGATAAGAAGCTTGCTGTTATTGATCGCGGTGGGTGCTGCGAACGGCGTGTCGAGAGACAACAGCCAAGGTTGGTAGCTGGCTGGAAGCGTAACGGTGTAATCGATTTTTCGACCATTGGAATTGGTGCTGGCCTGTGCGCGCTTGTCGCTGGGCAAAATAAACCAATCGTAGCCATCGTAGCCGGTTAACACCGGGCCTCGCCAGTAGCGCTCGTGTGCAAGTGGCGGCTGGTCTTTAAATTCAACTCTGAACGCAACTTCGTTGGATTTTGAAAGTGATGCGATGCTACCCGGTGACATACGCGCAGATAAACCAGTCTGTGCCTGGCCATCGCCGTTGCCATTACCGCCCCAGGGTGCTTGTGAGATTCGTGGTACCACCACAAACAGCAAGGCAGCGATAGGCATTGCCTGCAGGAACAGTCTTGCAGTGACATGCACCATGGTTCTGGTGTCGGTTTTTATTGCACCACGCTGCAGTGCGAATAAAGATAAGCCGACAAAGTACATGGCGGGTATTGAGAGCATCGCGGCGAACAATGATTGGCGAAAGAAAAACTGCGTCAGCAGTAAGAACGCACACAGAATGATGAGCAGGCTCGCGTCGTAAGCGCGCCTGGTTTCAGCATACTTAAAACCGAGTAACAGATATAAAAAGGCCACACAGGGATCGCGTCCGAAAATATGACCGTAGTGGAAAAACACGGCAATGGCGCAGAGCAGCACAAACACAATGGTAAGTGCTGGTGGAATCGTGAATTGGTCTTTTGGCTTTGCCATTAATTTTGCCAGCACTAAACCAATACCTGGCAGTGACAGCCAGAGTGGCAGGTGCAACAGCAATGGCAATTGTGACAGCAAGACAGTGATACCGAGAATACGTTGGGTCTGCAGAGTCAGTCGTTTGCTGGCGGCAGTCGCTATTGATTCG
Source organism: uncultured Granulosicoccaceae bacterium (assembly GCA_937928685.1). Lineage (GTDB taxonomy): Bacteria > Pseudomonadota > Gammaproteobacteria > Granulosicoccales > Granulosicoccaceae. The sequence continues at coordinate 21,662 of CALGJU010000246.1, read as the reverse complement.
CTATTGTTTGCAGCAGTCTGTGCCGCTTTCCGGTTGAGCATTAGGATGAAGCGGGTTTTGTCTGTTTGTATGCCGCCAAAAGGCGTAGGCATGACTTGCCATGCTCAGGTCCACTTGAACGGTATATATGAAAAGCTGTACTCGAATCCCGTCTGGCTTGAGTGATCAGGCCTGTGCCCTGCTGCACAGCATTGTTACCCGGCAGCTCGAAGGTGTATGCGCTGTTTTCTTCCATGGCTCTGACCACCCAGCTACACATGCGCGAGAGTCGTTGTTCAGCGCTCAGGTTTGAAGGTGTATCTTCCCAGCGGATAGCAATTTCCTGCTGTTCGCTTTCCGCTTCAAATTGCTTGCTATGCCAACCCTTGCCGCTCGCGACTTGTTTCCATGCCACGCGTGAAGGTGAGTCAGTGTTTTCATAAGTTTTAAGGCCGGCATACTCTTGTTCACCCCGACGATTAACTGTCTGCTCATCTGACGCTGCATTGCGACCAGGCAGATCAACCGGTGGGTGTTCCGGTCTGGGGTAAACATAGGCCTGAACCGGTGTGTGAACATAGCCCCAGCCTTTCCACAGACCCAGCGGAAAATCACTGGAAAACGTCAGTCGTCCAAGAGAATGAATGCCTCTGCAGGTCTTCTTGATTATAAGTGTTGCATCGGTTGTGCTGTTGGAGGGTAGATCAAACAAGTCGTCAGCTTGATCGCAACTGACTTTAATAGAGCTTCGCGAGCGCCGGCATTCGTCAGCCAGTGTGACGGTGTACATAAGCGGGGAGCCTTCGAAGGTGTCACTGGCGGTGGCATGAACTAACTTTACCTGCACAAGATTTCTGTAAGTGGAAAGCAGGCATGAACAAAAAAGTCCAATTAAAATGAAGCACAGTGCATAGCCAAGGTTTAAACCGTAGTTAATTGATGCCATCAACATAATTGCAATAACGCAGATAAAAGCCAGGCCGCGCGTTGTGGGTAAGATATAGATACGCTCATGGCGAAGTGTCAGCGGTAGCGTGTCCTTAGCGCTTGATCTGAACACTCGCTGTTTAATGCGCCTCTTTGCAGACTCAGCTGTTTGATCAGTTGAATCAGCGCTGCTTGCCGTGGCTTGCTGAAACATAGGCTAACCGACGTTAACGGTGTTGATCAGTTCCGTACTCAGCGGAAGACCCTTGCGCAGTGAGCCTGCCATACGATGTGATGCGACACTGGTGAAAACCGCTTGTACATCTTCCGGCAGCACCATGTCCCGGCCATGTAATAGCGCCCATGCTTTACACATGGCGATTAAGCTCAAGCCAGCGCGGGGGCTGAGCCCGGCACCACATTCGCCATCAAGGGCCATTTGTCTGGTCGCCGCCAGCAGCGCCTGCACGTAGTCGAGCACCGGGGCGGCGGTATGGACTTGCTTTGCCATCGCCTGCCAGTAGAGCAGATTGTCGGTAGTCATAACCGCTTGTGCGTTGTCCAGTAGCTCGCGGCGATCAGTGCCTGACAAAATTTCTCTTTCTGAAACGCTGTCCGGATAGCCAAGTTCAATGCTCACCATAAAACGGTCCAGCTGAGACTCCGGCAGCGGATAAACCCCTAGCTGTTCTTGAGGGTTTTGAGTCGCCACAACAAAAAATGGCCGTCCCAGTTGATAGCTTGTGCCATCGGCCGTGACCTGGTGTTCCTCCATTGCTTCGAGCAGAGCGCTTTGCGTTTTTGGAGGTGCTCTGTTGAGCTCGTCTGCCAGTAGTAGTGAAGTAAAAATTGGACCTTCATGAAAACGAAAGCTCTGCTTGGTGACGTCAAAGACTGAGATACCGACAATGTCTGCTGGCAGCAGGTCGCTGGTAAATTGCACTCGGTTCCAGTGAAGCCCTAAGGTTGCCGCCAAAGCTCGCGCCAGTGTGGTTTTGCCAACGCCTGGAATATCCTCCACTAGCAAGTGCCCACCTGCCAGCAGGGTGGAGAAAGCGAGTTTGAGCTCGTTGGGTTTGCCGATCACGATTGAGTCGAGCTGCGATACGACAGAATCAATCTGTCGGTATTCCTCTGCAGTGGCTCTTATAGGCATTATTTTGTCTTGGCAGTAATAGATAAAAGCAGATCGGCCCAATATTCCATAGCTTGAAATTGACGCCTGAGCTTGGGATGTGAGTCAGATTGCCGACGTTGATGCTGAAGGCAGGTTGCCATGACAATGCCAATTGAAGTTGCGCAAGCCACAACGGAGCCTGAATTTGTGCGATTTTGCGTTCATTTACGTTAAGCGCTTGTCTTCGCGACCACAATTTAGCCACAATACGACTTGAGGAAGCGCTGGCCATCCCCAATTTACTTTGGCGATTAAGAAAGCCTGGGCATACTCGTTAGTATTCGATGTGAGAACTTCACACTAAATAATAAAAACAAGTACGACGGTTCGGTTTTCAATAAACATGGCTATGGGCCGATATACTGGCCTTCGGTGGAGAATCGGTCGGACGCAGTGAGCAACCCGGGATGGGTCAGACCCTGTTATCGCTGTGTTAATTTGTCCCTATGGAGCAACACCAATGCTTGGATTAGTAAATAGCAATAACGCGAATGCCGTGTATACCCTGAACATTCCGGGCCGCCGGGGTGTGATTGGCCTGTCGGCATGCCCGGGCATCCGGATTGAGTCGCCCCGGCGTGGCAATGTGCAGAAAAACCTCCGTAGGGATCTTGTGGCTTACCAGGAGTGGGGCGCAAGTGGGGTTGTGACCTTTAACGAACCAGATGAACTTCATGGTTTAGGCCTGGGCGACCTGGGAAACCACATCATGGATACAGGCTTTTGGTGGCGCCATATGCCGATAATGGACATGAACGTTCCGGATCTGGTTTTTGAAGACATATGGTCGGTTGAGGGTAAGCAACTGGTGGCATCGCTGATCGCGGGTGAGAGAATTGTGCTGCATTGTCTGGCAGGGCTCGGTCGTACCGGGATGATCGCTGCGAGACTCCTGGTCGATATGGGTATGACCCCGGCTCTTGCTGTGGCAGAAGTACGCAAGGTGCGCCCGAGAGCGATTCAGACGGAAGATCAGGAAAAGTACGTGCACCAGTTCGGTCGCAAGGCCAGGCCGGATCGTTGGTCACGTCCGCAGGCTCTGCAAAAAAGCGGTCAGTACGCAACGACGCCACGTGGCCCAATCAAGGGCTTTGGTACCTGAGTTTTTGCTGTAGTGCCGTTCTCCTCTGTCTTTATAAAGCGCTGAACACTCGCTCCTGAATCAGCAGTAGTTTCTTGGTTACACCCAGGCGGACTTCTGTGATATGTTTGGATAAGAGCTGGGGAGCAGCGTTTTCGCTTACCCGAATCTGCAATCAAAACAAAGCCTTCGGAGGAGCGATAAATGCAGAAGTCCCTAAATATTGACCCAGGTAAATGTACTGGATGCCTACAGTGTGAGATGGCGTGTTCCCTTGAAAACGAGGGCGTCTTCAATACATCTAAATCCAGAATTAAGGTCTTCACCTTTCACGAGGAAGGCAAGTTTGTACCCTACACTTGCACTCAATGTGATGAAGCCTGGTGCATGCATGCGTGTCCGGTAGATGCCATCGTCGTTAATTCGGTGACTGGTTCCAAAGATGTGATCGCTGATCTATGCGTCGGTTGCAAGGTCTGCACGATTGCCTGCCCATTCGGCACGGTCAACTACAATGCAGATTCCGGCAAAGTGGTCAAATGCGATCTTTGCGGCGGTGATCCACAATGTGTATCTGCCTGCCCCACAAATGCCATTACATATGTTGATGCAAATGCCACAGGCCTTGATAAAATGCGCCAGTGGGCTGAAAAAACAGATAACACGGTAGGAGGTTAATCATGGCTTGGACTAGACAAATACTACGCGTCAATCTGACAGAGGGAACCTGCATTGCCGAGCCATTGAACATGGACTGGGCTAACCAGTACCTGGGTCAAAGAGGGCTGGCAACCAGGTATCTGGTTGATGAGATTGATCCGAAATGCGATGCGCTCGGACCAGATAATAAAATGATTATGGCCACCGGTCCGCTGACTGGAACAATGGCTTCAACGGGTGGCAGATATTCTGTTATTACTAAAAGCCCGTTAACAGGTGGCGTGGCGTGTTCTAACTCTGGTGGATTTTTTGGCGCTGAGTTGAAGAGCGCTGGATGGGACATGATCATTTTTGAAGGTTCTTCTCCGCGACCTGTTTATTTAAATATTGAAAACGAATCTGCATCACTCGAAGACGCTTCGGATCTATGGGGTAAGTCCTGTTGGGAGACGGACGAGGTGTTGCATGCGAAGCATCAGGATCCGCAAATGCGGGTAGCTTGTGTGGGTCGTTCAGCAGAGGCGGGTTGTTTGTTTTCCGCTATTGTTAACGATTTGCATCGCGCTGCCGGGCGCTCCGGTGTTGGTACCGTGATGGCCTCGAAAAATCTTAAAGCGGTATCGGTGCGCGGTACTCTGGGTGTTGGAAATATTAAAGACCCAGCTCGCTTTATGGAATCGATTGCTGCAGGCAAAAAAGTATTGGCTGAAAATGCTGTTACCGGTGAAGGGCTGCCAGCGCTTGGCACTCAGGTGCTGATGAATGTAATCAATGAGGTTGGTGCTATGCCAACTCGAAACATGCAGGAAGTTCAGTTCGAAGGGGCGCACAAAATATCTGGTGAAGCTATGCTGGAGCCACGTGCAAGTGACGGTAAGCCGAACCTCACGCGTAATGGTGGTTGCTTTGCTTGCACTATTTCCTGCGGCCGTATTTCAACTGTCGATCGTGAGCATTTTTCGGTTAAAGAGAAACCTCAGTATTGGGGTAACTCTGGTGGACTGGAATATGAGGCGGCATGGGCACTTGGTTCGGACACAGGTGTTGACGATCTGGATGCACTGACCTATGTAAACTTTATTTGTAACGAAGATGGAATGGATCCAATTACCTTCGGTGCAACAGTTGCTGCGGCAATGGAATTGTTCGAGGCTGGCGTAATCACTACTGCTAACACAGGTGGTGTGGAACTCAAGTTCGGCAGCGCAGAAGCATTGTGTTGGGCAGTAGAGCAATCAGCAGTCAGTGAGGGCTTTGGGGCGGACCTTAATCTTGGGTCGCGACGCCTTTGTGAAAAGTACGGTCGGCCAGAAATGTCTATGACAGTGAAGGGCCAGGAATTCCCAGCCTACGATCCGCGTGGGATTCAGGGAATGGGGTTGGCTTATGCCACGTCTAATCGTGGTGCCTGTCATTTACGTGGTTACACAGTCTCCTCCGAGATTCTGGGTGTGCCGGAAAAAACAGACCCGCTTGCCACTGAAGGTAAAGCAGGTTTGGTGAAAGCATTCCAGGATGCAACGGCAGCAGTTGACTCGGCCGGCCTGTGTATCTTCACCACTTTTGCCTGGTCTCTTGATGATATTTCACCGCAGATAGATTCTGCCTGTGATGGTGATTGGTCGCCAGAACGATTGGTGGAAGTGGGTGAAAGGATTTGGCAACTTGAGCGTGACTTCAACATGAAAGCCGGACTTACTGGTGCCGACGATACATTGCCAGAAAGACTGCTTAAAGATGCCGCTAAGAGCGGACCCGCAAAAGGTAAAGTCTGCGAGCTTGGTAGCATGTTGCCTGAGTACTATCAGCTGCGTGGTTGGACTACCGACGGAAGCTTAACTGCGGAAACTCGTAGCAAGTTTGGTTTGCCTGCTTAAGAGCTTGCTCATAGGCTTTCAGTAGTGTTTGCCTTTCAGTAGTGTTTACTAAGAGCGGCGACTTTGTTGCCGCTCTTTTTTTTACCTTGTTATTTGATTCAGTTTACTCAGTCAATCTAATCGCCTTGATACTCTAAGGAGACGTCAATGATTTATGTAGTTTTAGGTTCGGGACCCGCTGGCGTAGTTGCCACAGAACAGTTAAGAAAGCTTGATCCGCTGGCACATATCACAATGATTGGCTCGGAACCTGAGCCGCCTTACTCACGTATGGCAATACCTTACTTCTTAACCAGTAAAATTGATGAGAGTGGCACTTACCTCCGCAAGCAGGCAAAGCACTTCGCCGATCGAAACATTGATGTGGTGCAACAGCGCGCAACATCGATTGATACTGAGAACAACCGGGTGATCACCGATGATGGTCGAGTGTACCGATACGACAAGCTGCTCATCGCAACGGGTGCAAGCCCTGTGGTGCCGCCGGTGCCGGGCATTGATTCCCCAGGAGTGCATAACTGCTGGACACTCGAAGATGCCAGGGAGATCGTCAAGCTGGCTAAGCCAGGTGCAAGTGTAGTGTTGATGGGGGCCGGATTTATCGGCTGTATAATCCTCGAATCATTGGCATTGCGTGACGTCAACCTCACGGTGGTTGAGATGGAAAATCGTATGGTGCCGCGGATGATGAACGATGTGTCTGGCAATATGATCAAAAGTTGGTGTGAACAAAAAGGTGTGTCGGTGCACACCTCTACTCGTGCCGAATCCATTGAACAAATTGGCGGTGGTAAGCTGCGAGTCAGTCTTAGCACCGGTGAGTCTGTCGATGCAGATCTGGTAATTAGTGCGACAGGTGTAGCGCCTAACTTAGGGTTTGCCGCAGATAGCGGTTTGCGTACTGATCAAGGCATTGTGGTGAACGACTACCTGCAAACAAGTGACGCGGATATCTATGCAGCGGGTGATGTTTGTCAGGGTAAGGATTTTAATACCGGTGAATACTCCGTTCAGGCGATTCAGCCCACTGCCGTCGAACACGCCAAGGTTGCTGCCACCAACATGGTTCGTGGGCACCGCACTGAGCACGTTGGCAACGTTAATATGAATGTATTGGATACCATTGGTTTGGTGTCCGCATCGTTCGGAATGTGGATGGGTGTGCCCGGTGGTGAGTCATCTGAACTCGTCAATGAGAAAGAACACAAGTACCTCAACCTGCAATTTAAAGACGATGTTCTTGTTGGCGCCAGTAGCTTGGGATTGACGCAGCACGTAGGTGTGTTGCGCGGATTGATTCAATCCAAAACCCGCCTTGGTCTATGGAAGGATCGTCTTAAGAAAGACCCGATGCGTATTATGGAGGCTTACCTAGCGTGTTCCCAGTCTCAGGTGAGCGCTGCGTTAGCGTAAAAATTTGCGCGCAGCTTCGCATGAACGCATTATTCTTTAAAAGCAGGGCACATTTGCCCTGCATGTAAATACAACGTCTTCGGTGTTTGATACCAGATAAAATAACGGTGTCAGGCTCGTTGATCAGGCAAGCATGAAAATCACCTTTAAACTCTATGCAACACTGCAGCATCTTTTACCCCGTGCGGCGGTCAATAATGCGATCGAAATCGATGTCGATGACGATGTCACGCTACACCAGATTATTGAACAATTCCATGTGCAACAAAAAGACGCGCATCTTGTCTTAATAAATGGCACATACTTCGATCACGAAGCCCGTGATCAAACCGGTTTGTTAAAGGAAGGTGATGTGGTTGCTGTCTGGCCGCCTGTTGCGGGTGGTTGAGACTGAAAACTCAGAAGATAATTATGGATAACAGTTTTAGTCGTGAAATGGGTTATGCCCGGGATGAGTTTTTCCGGCTGCTCCCGGCGGCAGTGAATGGTCGCAGTCTTCAGGAAGACGCCACTGGTGTCACCGTGGATGCGGCGCCCGGTAGTGTCAGGATCGATGTGGGCGAACAACAGTCAAGAAACATCGCATCATTCTCACTCCCTTATGTGAAAGTTGACTTTGCATTTGAAAATTTTAGTTCTGACGAAATAGAGCAATTTATGCGATATTTTGATTTACGCTATCAGCGTGGTGGCGGCTAATTCAATTGAGCGAGCCAGACATCGGTTGGTTGCTGGCAATGTAATAGAGATAACATCATTGAGTTCGCCGTAAGGGCACACTTGTTACTCACGAAGACTACCCTTCTGTAAAAGGATCGCACTGAAATCACAATGGATACCTCTACTCCCGGCGGCGCAGCAATAACAGATGGGCTTAATCGCCCGATACATGACTTGCGTGTATCGGTCACTGATCGCTGCAATTTTCGCTGTGTTTACTGCATGCCGAAAGAAAAATTTGGTAAGGGGTACCAATTTTTAGCCAAAAAAGAACTGCTGTCGTTTGAGGAAATCATTCGGATTGTGCAGGCATTCTCGGTGCTTGGAGTACGTAAAATACGTTTAACCGGCGGCGAGCCCCTGGTGCGCAGCGAACTTGAAAAGTTGGTTGAAAAAATTGCTTCTATTGACCTGATCGAAGACATCAGCTTAACCACCAATGCAGTGCTGCTGACAGAGAAGCGTGCAAAGAGTTTGCGTGACGCCGGCCTGAATAGAGTGAATATCAGCCTCGATGCACTCGATGATGAAACCTTTATGGCAGTCAATGATGTGGGTGTGCCGGTGAAAAAAGTACTGGATGGAATCTCTGTGGCCTCAGCTGCCGGGTTTGAGTCGGTGAAAGTCAACATGGTAGTGAAGCGTGGGCTCAATGAGCACAGCATCCTGCCCATGGCAGAGTACTTTCATGGCAGTGGTCAAATTCTAAGATTCATTGAGTTTATGGATGTCGGCAACACCAATAGCTGGAAGAATAGTGAGGTGGTCACAGCGGCGGAGATCGCCGAACTGGTCAACTCTCAGAGTGCGATAGAAAAAGTGCCTCCAAACTATCGTGGTGAGGTAGCAAACCGTTGGCGGTATACCGATGGTGGTGGTGAAATAGGCATTATCGCGTCGATGAGTGAGCCATTTTGCGGTGATTGCAGCCGTGCGCGCTTATCCGCCGTGGGCAAGCTCTACACCTGCCTGTTCGCAGCCGATGGCCATGACCTGATGAGCCTTATTCGTGGTGGTGCAACTGATAGTGAGCTCGAAACCAAGTTGTCTGCTCTCTGGAAGAGGCGCCGGGACCGATATTCTGAAACCAGGACAATCGAGTCGGTACTCAGGCCGAAAGTTGAAATGTCCCACATTGGTGGGTAACTCAAAAATGTGGGTAAATCCAAAGTGAGAAGCAGATAAAAATGGCGGAATTGCTGGATAAATCTGCGCGTGAATCAGTCGCTGACGCATTGCTGGCTTACAATGCGATGGAAACTACCAAGCGCCGGCATTTTGACTATTTAAACTTGCTTGAAGCCAAGCGTAAAAAGTTTAATTTATCACCCACTCAGGAGGAGCAGGATTTACTCGCTTCGCTGCTTGCTGATCATGATCAGACGGTGAAGAAATTTAAAACACAAACGCAAAGTTTGCTGCTGGCGCAACCGGACGCGCATCGGTCTTTATTCAGCTATATTTCTACGCTCAATGAAGCCCTGAGTGCGATCGAGCACAATCCCCTTCATTAATACTGACTTATTTGTAGCTTCTGAATAACACATTATCAACCTTATGTAACAATGAGGTAAGTCCGTGGCTGGGTTATTTGAAGTATCATTCCTGCAAAAGGTCGAGGATGCCAGATTTTTAATTCGTGATTTTGCGAAATTAAGGTAAGCAAGCTGGCAATTCAGCCGACAAAAGGGTATCGGGAACGACGCCGCATTCGTACTTAAGATGATGGTTGTATCTGATGAGCGTGTGACCTGGGTCATATTCAACGCAACCCAGATGCAGTTTTGTGATGTGGCAGGACTTGCCTGTTCGTGTTTGTTGAATCAGATCAAATAGTTGCCGCGGATTTCAGGTGCCAGTCAGTGACGCCCGCGTAAAGTGCGCGAAATCACCGCGATAGGGTAAAAATTTCTATGAAAACATTAGTCCGTAAGTTGTTCGGGTTTGCGGCGCTGTTGGCTGTTATATGTGCATCAAGTGTGCAGGCCGAGGACGCGTATAAATTAACTGCTGGCGATGAAGTGTCAGTGGTGGTGTTTGGTCAAGAGGATCTGTCGATTACCGGCAAGCTTGACGAAAACGGCACACTTAATTATCCCCTGCTTGGTGCGCTAAGTGCTGGGGGACTGACCGTTTCGCAGCTTGAGAAAACTATCGCCAGAGAGCTCTCTGGTAGCTATCTGGTGAACCCGGATGTGCGCGTATCCGTTGCAGGTTACCGCCAGGTATACATCAATGGCGAAGTGAATAGTCCTGGTGGTTATGACTATAAGCCGGGCTTAACGCTTGATAAAGCCATCGCGCTTGCGGGTGGGTTTGCAGATAAAGCCTCAAAAGAACGTATTACATTAACACGCGTGATCAATGGTGAGTCCCAGCTGTTTAGCATGCGATCAACTGATGCTGTCTTACCTGGAGACATCATTGAAGTAGCAGAATACCTGCAGATATTTGTGAATGGTGAAGTGCAACGCCCTGGTAACTACCCTTACCAGCCTGGCTTAACACTGGAAAAGACCATTGCTTTGGCAGGTGGATTCACCGGTCGTGCATCGAAGAAGCGTATAAAAGTGTCGCGTGATGTCGATGGTCAGCAACAACAGGGTAAAATCAGAATGCGAGATCCGGTTTATCCGGGGGATATCGTTTCCGTGCCGGAAGGCTTTTTCTAGTAGAGCTTGTTTAAATGAAATCACTCCATCCGCTGGACTCAAATTTAGCTGGTTTTAATAAAGACGAAATCAGTTTTAATTTTGAAAGATACTGGCAGACTCTGTTGGATAACAAATGGCGCGTGGCGCTGTTTGTTTTTATGGTACTGCTTGCGTCGTACTTCATCATCAATAGTCTGGCACCGCAATATAAGGCAACAGCTACCATTCTGATTGAGAGGAAGGAATCGCAAGTGGTTCCCGTGGATGCGCTGTACGGATTAAACGCTGAGAGCGATGAGTACCTTGCCACTGAATTCGAAGTGCTGCGATCACGCCCGCTGGCAGAGAAAGTAGTAAGAAAGCTCAGTCTGGCAACAGAGCCTGCGTTTGTTGGTGAAGAGGGAGGATCACTTTCTTCATTGCAGAGCATGGGCAGCATTAAGGACAAAGTGCTCGGTTGGATCGGCATGGGTAAATCCACCGAAGAGATGAGTCGGGCTGCAGGTGTGGAGCAGGAAATTGCCCGCCGTGAACTGTTAAAAGATTACGTTGAAAGACTGAGTATTTTCCCATTGCGCAAAACACAACTGGTGGAGGTCAGTTTTGAAGCACCTACCCCTATGTTGGCGCGTGATATAGCCAATGCGCATGCTGAAGCCTATATTGAGTCAGATCTTGAAGCTCGCCTTGAGCGAACCAGAACCGCCGCCTCGTGGCTGGCCGGACAGGTGCAGGGGCTACGTAGTGATCTAAATGCATCGAAGCAGGAACTGGCCGCCTATATTGAAAAAGAAGGCATCATCGACATTGGTGGTGAAGTTCAGGAGCGGGTTTCACAGGAACTCAAAGACTTGCAGGTGGAATTGGTGGCGGCACGTGCCAAGCTTGCGGATGCCAGAATCACACGTGATCAGGTCAGAGGGGCGGGCAACAGTAAAGAATCACTGCCGGTTGTTCAGAGTGATCCAATCGCACAAAGACTTAGACTTAGTGTGGTAGAAACCAGACAAAAGAGAGCAGAGCTTGCTAAAACCTTTGGTCCGCAACATCCGAAAATGTTAGCAGCCAATTCAGATTTAAGCTCAGCGCAAAGTGCACTGAATTCTCAAATCAGAAAAATCCTTGAGACGGTTGAGTTTCAATACAACGCCGCACTGGCAGAGGAATCCAGCACGCAGCAGAGAATTGATCGTGCCGAAGAGGAGTTTTACAGTTTCGGTCGCAAGGGAGATAGGTACTTTGAGCTTAAGGGTAAGGTAGAGTCAGGTCAGCGCCTGTTCGATCTCTTTTTTCAGCGCACCGAAGAAACTACCGAGACCATAGATTTGCAGAGTGCACATGCGCGCATCTTGTCTCAGGCAGAAGATCCACTAGAGCCTTCCAAGCCTAAAAAGGCGATGTTGTTTTTACTTGCCGGCCTGGGAAGTCTGTTCCTCTCTATTCTCTACTACATTCTGCGTGAGCTGTTTAACACAGGCATTCGCGATGGTGAGGATGTACATCAGCGTATCGGTTTACCGTTGCTTGGTTCCCTGCCGATCATCAAGAAGAACTTTATCCGTCCTGTGGTATTGAATTCGATGGAAGAGGCGGAGCGTTCGAAAGAGGGTGCAATCTTCAAAGAGGCTGTCAATACGGTTCGAACCGGTATGATGCTTGATCGAGTCGATCGTCCGCATAAAATTATTATGGTGACGTCGACCATAGCCGGTGAAGGTAAATCTACCATCGCAGGTCATCTGGCTTACAGCTATTCCAATGTTGGTCGTACGCTGCTTATCGATTGTGATTTGCGGACCCGCGGCGTGAGTAACATGTTTGGTGTCAACAAATCTGATATGGGTTTGAGAGAAGTGTTGTCAGCTGAAGCGCTTCTGGAGCAGTGCGTGATAGGTATCGATAACAACCTTGATCTACTGTGCGCTAACTTCACCCCTTTGAACCCTTTGAAGTTAATCAGTTCACCGCGCTTCCAGTCCCACATTCAGGAAGCTGCTAAAAAATACGCATACGTTATTCTTGATGCACCACCGGTACTGCCTGTAAGTGATCCATTGGTGCTGGCGGGATACGCAGATGCAGTTATCTATGCCATACGTGCACGATCGACTCCGTATCAACACATCAGCCGTTGCCTGCAGTCATTGCAACGTGTTGAAGCCCCGATGGTCGGCGTGGTGTTAAACCAGCTGGAAATGGGTGGTACTTACTACTCTTACTACAGCTATGGCAATGCCTGAAGCACTGAAGGCTGAGCAGTTGAAATATAACTGCTCAGCTATGCCCCGCACCGCTTTGGCTGGCGGGACTGTAGCCTGTATATTCGACGTAGAGTTGCTGCCATGAATTACGTTCGCAGCCATGGGCCATTGCGTGTATCAACGCGTAAGCTCACCCTCTTTTTGCAGGGACTGCCGTTATTTCTACTGCTTGCGTGGGTTACTAAAGCATTCACTCCTGATCTGCGTGCAAAGTCGGCTTTAATGGCTAGAGATCTGGAACTTCGCCTCGAAATAGTGAGTTCCAGTGCGGCATTGTGGAAGCAATTGTTGCTGCCAATTTTCACCGTCGTCTGTCTGGTGTGGATTATCCGGTCCAGAAAGGTGTTGAATACTTATATCAGCTTGCTGCTGCCGCTGCTGCTGTTTGGCTTTTTTCTATTGGCGTCAGTCTTATGGTCGGACTCCCCTGACGATACGCTGCGTCGTGCGATACGTCAGGTGTTACTGTTCACATCAGTAGCGGGAATGGTGGTGATCAGTCGTTCCCAAAATCGTTTCGTTAACCATTTACAGATTTTTTCTGTTTGTCTTTTGGTCTACGAAATGTTGTTTCTGTTGATGCCTCATATTTCGTTTGATATTTACGGCAACTTTACCGGGTTGCATTCCGCTAAAAATGAGTTTGGTGGAATCGCCGGTGCATTCCTGTTGATCGCTGTGTGTACCCATCGTTACTACGCAGAGACAGCCAGGGAAAAGAACATTGCTTTGTTTTGTATTCTGGGATGGGGATTCCTGATGATAATCAGTGGTTCTAAAACACCGATTGGATTCGTAGTATTGTTGATACCGCTGGCGTTACTCTCTAAACATTTACTGCGTTATGTGTCGGTTGCTGTAATTGTTTTGTGGCTTTTTATAATGGTGTTTTTTCCGATGCTGTTGTTCGGATTGGGTGAGTCGCCCATAGAGTTCTACCGGAGTATTCTCCCGGAAGATGCGCTGACAGGGCGAACCGGAATCTGGTTTCACCTGTTAACAGACATTAAAAAGAACTGGATGTTCGGCACAGCCTATGGCGCTTACTGGGGTGTGGGTGCTGTTCCAGAGGCGTTGGATATTAAATATTCCTACTATCAGTTGTTACACACTGCGCATAGTGGCTTTATCGATTTAGTTTTGGAAATGGGAGTCTTTGCTACAGTGTTCTGGTTGTTAGGGCTGTGGACTTTTCTTTCAATTACTAAAAACTCGGCTGATCCCCTGTCATCCGGAATGATTGCCTACGCTATGCTGCACAACTGCCTGGAGACGTCGTTCGTTCACGGATTGCATTTCGTGTGGGTGCTGATGATCATTGGCATAATGAACATACTTTACTCGCATGCGCAGAAACCTGATTTCATGGCGAGATTTGGCGCGAATCCTGTAGCGGAAGAACCTGAACCGGATAATTTGCCTGCCAATGCATTTGTCAGAAATAGTTAAGCGGTAACTGTGGTGGTTATAGGCAAAAAGTGCACGGTGAGACGAGTATGAAGCGAAAACCTGTAATTCTCGTAGTGGCCTCATCCGGTGGGCATTTAACCCAGGCGATGTGTGCCACCAGCACAGTTGAGCTTGAGTTGGCGTTGGTGACTAACAAAAATATGCTTGAAGGTAGCCGCTTTGCTCGCATACATACTATCCGTGATACCCAGAGTAACGTGTTGATTCATGCGTTAAATGTTTTTAGCGCGGCACGTATTCTTTTACAAGAAAGACCCCAGGCGATGTTCAGCACGGGTGGGCCGATTTGTTTGCCTTTCGCTTTGCTCGCCAAGCTTACACGTACGCGTTTTGTATACCTGGATACGATGTCGCGAGTTACCGAGCTATCAAACTCTGGTAAGTTAATACAAAAGCTTGGCCTCTTTGATTCCTTTCTCTGCCAGTGGCAGGAAACAGCTAACAAGTACAGTGGAGCCGAATACCATGGTCAAGCCTTTGATCTTGGTGACAATGGGTACCAATGATTACCCCTTCACCCGACTCTACAACCACATAAAAAACGACCCGCTGTACAACGATTCACGCTGTGAATGGTTTGTGCAAACTGGTTCTTGTACCGCAGATCAGCCACCTGCATCCGGCGTAGTGGAAACGTTGATACCCCGTGCTGATATGGAGGACTTAGTCCGACGCAGTGCGCTTGTTATCAGTCATTGTGGTATTGGCAGCCTTAACCTCATGCTTAAATATCGCAAGCGTGTGATCTTTGTGCCCCGGGTTGCTGAACACAAAGAGTTCTCAGATGATCATCAATTGCAGATTGCTGCAGAGCTTAAAAACTCGAGAATGCATGTAGTATTTCCGAATGATGAATTTCCACAGCTAGACTATCAAAAAATATTAGACGATAACGTGCTTTCAGAGCCTGTAGATATCACTAATTATGAGCTTGCACGTATCGTCAACCTTAAGCTGACTGGATAACGCAATGCTTGTTTCGATTTGCATGTGTACTTATAAAAGAGCCACTTTGGAGAAAACCCTCAAAAGTGTGGTAGCTCAGAAATTGCCGCAGGGCTACACGCTGGAGGTTGTGGTAGTTGACAACGATGTGGAGGAGTCCGGGCGGGCGGCATGTGAAAAATTCCATTCGCAAGAGGTACCCATAAGATACTTTGCCAATAGCGTTAGAAACCTTGCCGAGGTGCGTAATAGCACCATGGAAAATGCCAATGGAGAATTACTTGCGTTTATTGACGATGATGAATGGGCAAGTGACAATCTGTGGCTTTCCAGGCTGATAGCAACGCTTGATAAACATCAGGTAGATGGTGTTTTTGGGAAAGTAGTTGTGCACTATCCTGACTCTGCTCCTGAATGGATTGTGGCTGGTGATCTGTTTGGCAAAGACTCGCACGCACATGGCTCAAGCCAGAAAAAAGGCGCAACCTCTAATGCCCTGCTGAAAGCACGGTGGGTGAAAGAAAAAGACTTTCGATTTGATCCGTTTTTCGGAAAATCAGGAGGAGAGGATACTGATTTTTTTCACCGGATATACAAAGACGGTGGTCGATTTATCTATGATGCACACGCTGTTGTGGAAGAGACAGTTGAGAGTGATCGGCTAAATTTTGAATATATCAAAAAACAGAATATACGGATTGGCCAAACTCATCATAGTTATCTCTGGTCTAAGCAAAGTGGTATTGCTTATATTAAAACAGGGATTTTCGTACTTGCACAAATCGCCGGCTATGGTGTTCTCACTGTGTTACATATTCCACTTGGAAAGAAGCGCTACCTGCGCTGGTATGTACTTTTTTTGCGCAATGTAGAGAAGCTGAAAACAGCGATAGTCGGTAATAGAAATACCGTTGAGCTTTACGGTAATAAGTGAAGTTTATACGGCTTTATTTTTAGAATTCTTGTGCGCTGTTTCAAATACATCCGATAGCTTGTCGCACACAGCGCGCCAGTCGTATTTTGCTTCCACAAGCGCTCTGCCACCTGCTTCCAGTGCCCGTCGTTGGCTTTCGTCGGTCATTACAGACAGCACAGCATCACTAAACTCCTCAGGGGTATCACGTAGTAAAATATTTTCACCATTGCTGTGTTCTATGCCTTCTGCCCCGACAGAGGTTGAAATGATGGCTTTTGACATGGCCATGCCTTCCAGTATCTTTAGACGGGTTCCACCGCCTACGCGAAGCGGTACAACTACTACAGCTGCCTTGTTATAGTAGTCGCGCATATCATCAACCATACCGGTAACGGTGACTGATTGATCTGTTTGTGTGAGCTTTTGAATTTCCGGTGGTGGTGACTTTCCCGCGATGCAGAAAGTGGCTGCCGGGTTTTTACTTTTTATTAAAGGCCAGATATTTTTATAGAACCAGAGCACGCCTTCAGTGTTCGGGTAGTAGCTGATAGTGCCGGTGAACAACACCATATTTGGATCAATGGTAGTATTGTCTGGTTGGAAGAAATCACTGTCTACGCCATTAGGTATTACGTGGCACTGCATACCTTTTGATCGTTTCTGCAGAATTTCCGCATCTCTTTTTGATGTGGTTAAACATCCGGTGAATTTATTGCAGTTATCTATTTCCTGATCGTAGTACTTTTTCCATTCACTATAGGCGAGCAATTTTCTTAACGGATTTTTTTCAGTTTCATAGGTGCGATGCATAATTTCATATTCGACATTATGCTGGTCAACAAAACTGGGGATATCGGTGTTGAGGGAGTAGTACCCCATTTGCGAAAACTCAACCAACAATAAATCGTATTCACCTGTAGCCAGGTGCTCATTGATCGTCTGTTGCATCGCTTTTGAGTGATATTGCTTGTACTGATAGGGCTTGGAAGAAAATAGTGATAACAGCTGATAAAATCTTTTGAATTCACGTTTCTGATTGATCGCAACTGGCACGGTCTTTACTTCTATGCCGCGTTTTTCTATGACGCCAATACCAGCAGCTTGTTCCTTGTTATCTGGCTCCATGCAAATAGCGGTGACCTGATGTTTGGAGGCCAGATTCACGAGTAGATGATGCACTCGTATCAAGCCGCCATTGTTTAGCGGGTAGGGTAAATAAGGAGTCAGGAATAGTATCTTCATTGCATTCTAACGAGCCGCTAAGCTTTCTTTGTGGAGGCACTAGAGAGTCTGTTCTGCACCAATGTGGTTGCTTTGCCGCAGAAGTCGAAAAGGTCATGTCTAAGTTCAGAAAGTGCCCATAAGCAGGCTGCGATATATAGTGGGAACAAAAACAAGCTGATAAAGAAATGATTTTCGAGCATATAGGTTAATGCTACGGCAATAACACAGATGCTGCAGAGAGTGATTACAGGTTCAATATTTAAAGGAAAGCCCGCTTTCCGAAGCCAGAAATAATACAGAGCGTTCATTAAAATTTGCGTTACCAGTAGTGCTGCGATGGCGCCTTGATAGCCATGCATTTTAAACATAATGAAGCACATCGCCACGTTTACCACGCTCGAGACAGTACTGACTCGAACGGGTAGGAATTTTAATCCAGCGGCGACACCAAAGTAGCCCATTAACGTCTGGGTTGAACGGAATAATAGAACACCGAAAAACATAGCAGCTGCATTGGCAGCAGAGAGATATTTCTCAGTAAAAAATATTTTTATTACCGGCTCCCGCAAAATGGTAAAGCCGACAATGGCGCTTCCGATAACGAAGCTCACCCACATCATTGAGCGCATGGCCATATTGGTGGCCAGCTGTTTTTCATTGTTGGCGAAATGACTGGTTTGAGATGGATAATAGACATTTGCGAATGACTCAAACAGACGTGTGCCTGCGTCAGATAGGCGCTCGGCGATACCAAAAAACGCCATGGTGATCGGTCCGCCAAAACCTGCGACGATGTACTGTGATACTTTTTCGTTGCCCAGATTGAGTATCGCGTTTAAGTAGAGGGGGTAGCCGAATCGTAAAAGCTCAGTACCGCCGATAAATTTAGCGTGTAGTGCATCCCGCAGCTTGTCTTTTATACGAATGCTTGCATAACAAATGGATGCTGCGAACGCGAAGGCCTCAACCATCAGCACCATGTTGACAGTCACCTCTTTAAACATCAGCAGTGCCATCACTAACAAAGCTTTTAATATAGCGGCCAGAACCTGCACACCGGCATAGACGGTGAATATTTTCTCAGCTTGAAGCAGTCGCAGGATGAGTTCACGAAAGCTGTGCATCCAATACATACAAAGAGTAAGTACCGTGACGTGCGCGATGTCATTGATAAATGACACCTTGCCGGAGCTTTCAACTAACAGGTAAATTATCGAAAAAAACGTGCAAGACAGTATTCTTATGCCAAAGGCACTTCGCAGCAAACTGCTTTGTCCCGCGGGTGTTGCTTCCGGATACTGTTTAACAAACGCGAGATCAACTCCCATGTCACTGATGATCTTGAGCAAAAAAACAACCATCAGGGCTATAAAATACAAGCCCATAGTTTCCTGTTCAAGCACACGTGCAAGAAACATAAGAGTAAAGAAGTGGCACACCAGAGTAACCAGTGCACCGGAAAAGGTTGCGCCGAGTGCCTTAAGGATGGTTTTGATCTCGCATTAGAATGACAACGCCTGGATGGGGTAGAGTTTACTAAGCCGTGCGAAGGCTTGCTCACTTATTTGCTAACGAGGCAGATTCGGTATGTTTTCTGCGCCATCCAATGCCGCTGGTCTGAACTTATTCCTTTCACTCTCGTTTAATTGTTGATCGATAAAGTTTTTGATATCTCTGCGAAATCGCTCATTTGAAAAACTAGAGGCATGGCGTCTAATGTCCGCCGAGTTGAACTTGTCTTGTAGTCGTTCGAACCTTTCAATTGCATCCAGCAGTGAGGGAACGGTTTGCTCATCAAAAAGTAAGCCGGTACGTTTGTCGAGCACGGTTTCCCTGGCGCCCCCTCTGCCGAAGGCAATCACTGGTGTACCGCAAGCCTGTGCTTCAACCGGCAGAATACCGAAGTCTTCCTGTGCGGCAAAGATGAATGCTTTAGCGCGGCGCATGTAATCAACCATCACTGCATCGGGCTGATAACCGAGTATCTCCACATTCGGGCCTGCCAGTGCTTTGATTTTTTTATGTTCCGGTCCGTCACCAATGACAATTAATCTCTTATCTGGCATTTGCTTGAATGCCTCAACGATAAGATCAATTCTTTTGTACGGAACCTGGCGTGAGGCGGCAAAGTAATATCCTTCCTTGTTGCTCTGCAGCTGGAAGCGGGAAATATTAACCGGAGGGTTAATCACGGTGGATTCGCGCCGGTAGGTTTTTCTTATTCGCTCAGCAATATAGGAAGAATTGGCAATGAACGAATCAACCCGGTGAGAAGACACCACATCCCATATGCGCAACTTGTACAGTACGTAGCGAATAAAGGTTGAACGTACACCAGAGCTCATTCCGGTGTGTTTCAGGTAGTGAGCCTGCAGATCCCATGCGTAGCGCATTGGTGAATGGCAGTAGCAGACATGAGTCTGATCAGGAGACGAAATGACGCCTTTGGCGACAGCAGAACTTGAGGATAAAATAAGCTCATACTGGCGCAGATCAAACTGTTCTATCGCAAAAGGGAAAAAAGGCAGCAAGTTCCTGTAGTACCTGCTGACTTTAGGGAATTTCTGTAAGAAGCTGGTGGTGACTTTCTTATTTGCCAGAAAGGGCGCGTCTGTACGTGAGACGAAGTCGAACAGGGTGTAGATTTCGGCCTGTGGGTAGATTTCAAGCAATTGCTCGAGCACACGCTCGGCGCCGCCCACCAGAGGCAGCCAGTCGTGAATGATCGCTACTTTGAGGTCGCTATCCCTTCGAATCTTGTCGACGCGTCGTTTGTTATTCATGTACTGACAGTCCGGACATCCTGAGCATAAAGTCGGGCAATCGGCAAACAGCGCAACTCGTTTGCCAACTTCTGTCGTTAAGTTGTCTTGTCAAGAAAATTAATCGATCCGGTGAGGCACCATCTGACATTCCCTGGTCAGGCGGCACTATGTGTGGCGTACGTCATGGCCACATTGTTGCAACTCGATGGACTGATTATAGAGCAAGCACCCAGAACTCAAACCCGTTCCTGTCTATATCGGCACATCGCCAGAGGACAATAATTGAAAGTGCTTTTTATTTTTTTAGCGCAAATTCAACGTTTCCGGGATGATTTGGTGTAGACACAGTTCGCCGGGGCTGACAAATGTAGAATTCGTAATAATAAAACGAGCTATAGCGTTGTCTTTTAACGTTATTTCTGTGGACAGCTGGTAACATGTAGCTCCGGTAATTCGGCCGGAATAGACGAGATATTTGCCTGGATGAATCAGGTTTACCTAACTGGAATTACCACCACAGGAACACCACACCTGGGTAATTATGCTGGCGCGATCCGCCCGGCGATTGAAGCGAGCCAGAAATCCGGCACAGAGCATTTCTACTTCCTCGCAGATTTGCATGCCTTGATAAAAGGTATTTCGCCGGAGGAAGTGCGCCAATCCCGGATGGAAATCGCAGCGGCGTGGCTGGCGCTCGGGCTCGATACTGATCGAGCGGTATTTTATTGTCAGTCAGACATACCGGAAATTCCGGCCCTGGCGTGGTTGTTGTCGTGTCAAGCTTCCAAGGGACTGCTGAACCGTGCTCATGCCTACAAGGCGGTGGTGCAAGAGAATGAGGAGTCGAATGCAAAGGATCCGGACAAAGGCATCACCATGGGTTTGTTCAGCTATCCGGTGTTGATGGCTGCAGACATTTTGATGTTCAAAGCTCACAAAGTGCCAGTGGGAAAAGATCAAGTGCAGCACATTGAGATGGCTCGTGATATGGCGCAGCGTTTCAATCATCACTATGGCGAGCATTTTGTGCTTCCAGAGGCACAGGTCGATGCATCCACAGCATTGCTGTCAGGGCTCGATGGTCGGAAAATGAGCAAAAGTTACAACAACACCATACCGTTGTTTGCGCCAGAGAAAAAATTTCGCAAGTTGATCATGAAAATTAAAACCAATTCTTTGGAACCGGGTGAGCCTAAAGACACCGATGGCAACACCTTGTTTGAAATATACAGTTCGTTTGCCACGCCAGAGCAAATAGAGTCAGTATCTGCGCGCTATGCTGAGGGAATCGGCTGGGGTGATATGAAACAGTATTTGTTTGAGCATTTGAATGAAATACTCGCTGAACCCCGAGATAAGTACAACGAGCTGATGAGTCAGCCGAAATTGATTGGAGAAGTATTAGAGCAGGGTGCCACCCGAGCACGAGCATTGAGTCAGCCTTTTATGGCAGAACTGTACGACGCTGTCGGAATCAAGCCGATGTGGCAATAGCTGAGAGAATGACAAATGTGCATTGCGTAACCGTAGTGCACTGAAATACCGCTATATAAATACTACCAGTACAACGCAAGAGATCACTATGGGATCAGA
>CALGJU010000245.1 GCA_937928685.1 uncultured Granulosicoccaceae bacterium | reverse complement strand
GTCGATTTTCTGCAGCGATGCTGTCGATCAACACTTTCTGATAATCGACATACTCCACAGCCAGCACAGCAATTGTGGATTGGCAGCTTGTCACTCGAACGTATCGCTCATTGTATTCTCCGACGTGGTCTTCTATCTATTTATCGGCAGGAGAGGTCGAAAAAAATGGCAACGACGTCGCGTATTAATTGCGTCACTAATTCAAACCTTGATACTTATAAATCAAAGTGAGCACAGGCAATTGAAAAGAAAGTATTTTTACTTTTTGGTGCGGGGTAAGTGATGTGTCATAAGAAGAGTTGATTCACAAACTAATGAGCGAATCTAAAAATACAGATCCACCTTAAGCCACCATTCTTCTGTCAATGTCACAAAACATCTATAAGCGAACGTGCGCATTTGCACTGCATGCTTTCACCAGCCGGAATCAATCGTCAGATGTTCGTTAGCACCTCGTTGGAACTCGCTGCTGCTCAACCGGTCTATCCGCTCCTTATAATGGATTGTCGCTTAATGGGTCGTCGCCGGGATATGCTGGCAAGCGATTATATTCTGGACAGAATCTCTGCGTCATCCGCCGAACGGTTAGCGTGCATGATAAATTAGCCCTCCGCTTTTGTTCAAACAACGTTCTTGGAGTACCACCATGATTTATCCGCGAATCACGCTCGCGATAGGCATCGCTATTTCTGTTGCTGCCTGTAGTCCGTCTGGCAACCCGCAACTGGATATGTGTAAAAAAATTACCGGCAACCTTTTAATAGGTGATGCCGAGTACGGTGAAATTACTGAAGTCAAAGGGCGCGAAACGATGCAGCTCACTTTACCGTACACCAGCGACGGTGAATCAAGTGAAGCAGTATGTACCTTCGCCATGGATCATAACAATGATGGTTCGTATCAAACATCGCCCAAATCAATGACGCTCGACGGCATGCAAATCGGTAGCAAAGACTTGATGAAAGCTTCTTTGGCATCCAGCAAGGTCGTTCTGAAAGAGACTGCTGACGAGACTAAAAAACAAGCTGCTGAAGCCGCTGAAGAGGCCAAAGTCATGGCTGCTGAGGCGAAAGACAAAGCAGCAGAGATGGCCGCTGACGCAAAGGACAAAGCCACAGAGCTGGCAGATGAAGCCAAAGTCAAAGCAGGCGAAGTTGCCACTCAGATAAAAGAATCTGAAGTAGTGGATCGGGCCAAGGTCATGGCTGAAGATGCCAAAGACAAGGCGAAAGAAGCACTGTTGGAAGGCACTAAGAAAATACAGGAAAAGCTGGAAAACTAAACCTTAAACGATAGGAATAAAAAGCGCGGCCTTTTTTGGCCGCGTTCTTATGTGTTATACATCAAATGATGCGATAAATTCGCAACAGCATAAATACCGCTACACCCAGTAATACAACAATATAGATTTTCCAACGGTCATCGCTCAATCGGTTAATCTTTCCGAGCACGAACGCCACTATCACCCCCGCCATCACCGGCATGGCGGCGTTGAAGACTGCACGCATCTCATCACCCGCTGCCGAGAAACTCACACCAAACAACCCGGCGATAACTACAGCAGTAAGTAGCAGCGTCACCAGCTTAAATTTCCAGCTGGTGACTTCCTTTTGTTTACGCGCCATCACTTTTCTCTAGCTAAATGTGCTACTGAGCAATCTGTATCACTGCAGGATTAGTGATCTTTATCAGAGTGCCTGCTGAGGCTGCGAATGTGGCGAGTTGAGTTTGCATTTCAACTGTCGCAGCAAGACTGCCACTCGACTCTGGCGACAACAACGACGCGTGGTCACCTTCTGTAAATACCACTAGCCCTGAACCGTTTGTGTCAGCGCTGACAGAGGTGAGCCCCATCACTTGCGCTAGCGCTGCGCTTCCCGCTAACGCCCCTCCAGGTAACGTGCCTGCAGGCAACTCTACGTCAAACACTTGAGTAGCACGACTTGGAACCACCAAGTCACCAACCACTTCTATCATATGGACCGGATGCTTCGCCGCCAGCTGAGCCCCGAAGTTGATCGGATCACCTGAGTCAACCACCGTTTGAGCAGCTACCACAAAGCTGATGTAGTCTGGAGTACCGGCAACAAGATTATTGCCAGCCAACGCTTCGCTTATAGCTGGTCCAAACGCGGGCGATGCGAGCGTGGTGCTGACCAAACCAGCCGCTGGCATGCCAAGACTTACCGAACTTAATGAATCATCCAAAGCGGCAAAGGTAGTGGCTGTGGTACCACCGAGAGAGTGGCCGATTACCGCTTTCCTCGTGGCATCTAAACCCGGGATATTGGCAATACTCGCACTCAGAACCAGCAAATCTGCTGCACTTTGCCTTAAGTTATCACGCGTAGCTAACAGCTGCCCGGGGTTGTAAAAATGCTTGCCACTGCTATCTGCAATCCCGTCGGGGCCAGCTTCACCCTCACCGGTTTCGTTGGCCAAATCAATACCAAACGTTCGGTCACCGTGCATTACCTGATCAATCGCAATAACCGCAAAACCCGCCTGTGCCATGGAATCAGCAATGGCCAACATCAGCGATTTATCCCGGGTAATGCCATGAACAAATATCGCAACCGGCCAACCTGCGTCTGGAACAGTTTGACCGGAATTCACATTCGGCACAGTCATAAGCACAGGAATAGTTTGCACGCTGGTGGCGACCGGGGTCGGATTAAACCGGGTCAGAAAGCTTCCGCCCTGTCCACGCCAAAAGCTGGTAACCCCTGCCACATCGTTCGGACCCGAAGGCGGAGTCAGATAGTAAGGAACATCCAGCGTGCCATTGTAAACATCCGCTAACCCCCGAAGCGCCGGGTTGATGTCAACGGTAGTGGCGCCAGTCGGCGCCATAGCTATCGCCCCTCCCGCTTGCGATGCATCGCGCACAGCATTCATCACCGGCGTGATAGATTGTGTTTTGGTTGTCCACGCCTGAACAACTGTGGCACGATCAACACCTCTATCAGCGGCGGCTGAAAGCATAGCATTCACAGCAATGCGCAGTGGCTCTAACGGCGCCACTCCAGCACCCGTTAATGGAATTTCACCGGCGGCCAATCGAAAAGAAATACTCGGACTCACAGGGATTCCATTGGACCCTAAAATACCATTGGTCATAAGCACCATATAGTCAGTGCTTTCTTTCAGCGGCGCTAACGGCACGATGGACAACGAACTGCCCTGCGCGACAGCTGCTACCTGTCCAAGCACCACCTCATCGACCACCGATGTGACCAGCCCCGTTGCCTGATCAGTGATTACTTCAAACACAAACACGTTTTCACCGAGGACGACAGAGGCGGGATCAAGCTCTGCGCCGAACGCTGCACTCATAGGCTGGGTAGTGGAAAAACCATCGAGCGTGTTAAGCGCTACCGTTGGCAAACCGTAGTTTTCCTCATCACCTTCAGCCACAGGAATATTAAGGGTGCCATCGACAGTATCGCGAAATAACAACGCATTGGGAAATGGCAGCAACCCGTTAGCCGGATCAAACACAGCTCCCGGACCCGTGTTCGCAGCAGTTTGTGTGCGTGCAGTATCAAGGCTACGTTCAAAGTCATAGTCAGTGGGATCAGAGCAAGCACCCAGTACGAGTGACGACATTAGTATAGGTACAGTTATTTTAAGCTTCATTAGTCGAACTCCAGTGCTAGTTAAATTGCACAGTAACTTGTGCGCTAACGATATTGGCGCTGGTTTCAAACACGCCCCGTATTGTCGTGCCACCAGCAGCTTCACTGGTATTATCAAGCGGCGTATCATCAACCATTATGTGCGCAAAGCTAACATCAACGCCAACCCTGCTATTGAACTTATACCCCATACCAAAGGCCGCCCAGACACGTTCATTACCTGGAATACGTGCGGTACGCAGTTGCGGTGATGGGACAGGATCTTCATCGTAAGCCAACCCGGCTCTGAGAGTCAGCTGATCGCTATACGAATAATTTAATCCCGCTGATACACGCCAGACATCTTCAAACTCCAAGGTGTTGAAGGTATCAGGTTGGGTGCTATCGAACACTATCCGAAGCTCATCAAAACTGCTCCAACCTGTGAAAGTTGCATCAGCCAACAATTCAAGTTGATCGTTCACTTGATGCGAACCGGAGAACATCAGTGTCGGTGGCAAGCTCGCTTTGGCAGTAACATCACCATCTACAAACCAGGGCTGCGGTCTGCTGGCCAGCAAACCTTCAAGCGCTGCGTTATTGGTAAAACCTGCCTCGCCCTCCAGCTCATGCTCGACCCCATGGCGATAAGCGACTCCAATCTTTGTGCCTTCTCTCGGCTTGTACAATAAACCCAGATTAAAAGTAAGCGCAGTACCATCACCTTCTATATCGGCATACCCGTCTGCAGCAACCACACCCGGCCCTGGCAAGCCGGCATTAAAGCAATCAACCGCTTGCAGATCAGGACGCAGTTGAGCCAGACCGAGACAAGTTCCGCCACTGTCGATCGCACTGCCTAACTGGGCATTCAGCTTCTGCAGGCTAATGCCTGCACCGATATTTAAATTTTCATTTACCCGATAGGCGATTGAAGGATTAATATCCAACGCACTCACAGCGGACTCCACTGCCTGGTATCTTCCGACCCACGCTCTATCGTAATCACTGGAGTTTCCAAAAGGCACGCTCAATCCGATACCAAGCGTTACGCCTTTCTTCAGCGGATGCACGTAGTAAAGGTTCGGCACTAACGATGTACCATTAGCGTCTACCACACCACCGTTGGGATCAACCTCTCCACCGCCAAAGGCAGGGTTTAACGTTGTGCCTCTATCCGTAAAGTCACTGCTAACACCGATAACATGCCCCGCGACCAATAACTGCCTTTCCTTTATTTCGCCCATCCCGGCCGGATTAAACCATACCGTAGACGCATCACGGCTGACCGCCGCAGCACCTGCATAGGCATTGCCAAGGCCGGAAGCTCCATGCTCAATCAACGCGAAACCGCCGGCAAGCGATGCTTCACTGGCCGCGACGGCGCAAAACAAGAAACAGGCTTTTCTCATATTTTTCTCCAGATAAATCAAGTGTGAGCAACAGTTGCCA
Source organism: uncultured Granulosicoccaceae bacterium (assembly GCA_937928685.1). Taxonomy (GTDB): domain Bacteria; phylum Pseudomonadota; class Gammaproteobacteria; order Granulosicoccales; family Granulosicoccaceae. The sequence continues at coordinate 1,825 of CALGJU010000245.1, read as the reverse complement.
ACTAGTGCGCTAGTTTATCAAATTGGCAGGTTCACCGGTATGTGCCTGTGCGACAACCAAAGGTGGCAGATTTATTCCGCTTGCGGGGATACACGCTATACTTCAAAACATCGTGGTATGGATAATCTCGAACGATATGAATATTAAAAAAATAACTTCTGCAATCGCCTGTTGTGGCATAAGCATGGTGCTTTCCGAACCGACCTTCTCTGCTGACAACTTTTCGATTGAAGTCAGTAATAACGATATTGCTATCGAAGCCAACAATGCCAGTCTAAAAGAGCTGCTTTTGGAACTGGAAAGACAGACCGGCATTCCAGTCAAATTTGTTGACGAAACCGATGAGCGTGTCTCCTTAAATGTAGGACTCACCACCGTTGAAAATGCGATCGGTAAAATCACGCCGAATCACATGATCGTGCACGAAAACATAGACGGAAAGAAAGTAATCAAAGAGTTGATTATTATTCCCGATGCTTCTGGTATTTCCAGTGACGGGGGTAACTCGTCTTTTCTACCTAACGGGCAACCCGCGCCAGCCATCGAATCCGCGCCACAGTCACAACTGCCGCCAACAGAGGCACCCAACCCAACGGCACCACAAGAGCAAACACCCAACCCGGATGCACCTGCAAATACAGAACAGGTAAATTAGGCGGCGCATTTTCCCTGACCAGCCATTAAATATTCCAAACTCATGTCCATCGATTAGAAGTTCAACACCGTTTGTATGGGCTTCGATAGTTTTCCGGGCTTTTTTTCCATCGGCCTCGTCTCACTGTGCGGAGCTTCACTCCAAAACACCTCACGCAAACCCGACTGCCTCACCGAGCGTCGTTCAATGCAAGCAATAAGCTCTGCTTCATTGGCCAGCACAACGACCCGATTACGAGCCCTGGTAATAGCGGTATAAAGCAACTCACGACTCAAGATGGGACTGTCCACTTCAGGCAACACGACCACAGCAGTAGCAAACTCCGACCCCTGGCTTTTATGAATTGTCATCGCATAGAAGGTGTCATGCTGCGGTAATCTTGAAGGACTGATTGTTTTAGGTACACCGGGAGAACTGTCAAAGGCAAAGTGCACCAATGCCACACCATTCTCATCGTGCAACACCATGCCGTGGTCACCATTGTACAAACGTTGATGATGACTATTTTCAGAAATCATCACCGGACGACCATGGTAAAAATGTTGACCTGCTTTGATCGCCTGCAGTTCGAGCAGATGTTTTTCAACCAGTGCGTTTATCTTCAAGGCACCGGTACGTCCGTTTTTAAGCGCACATAACACACCGGTGTCGGTCATTTTTTCTAACGCAATCGATGGCACGCCTGCCTCTGCTATGGTTTGATAGGTCGGTACAACCAGTTCGCGTAAAATCTGATCAAGGTTACCAGGCGTTTGCGACAGCAGAGAAAGATTAGGATGTTTGTCTGATTGCAGCAGTGCTATTGCAGCAGCACTGTCACCGTCATTGACAGCAGTTGCCAGCTTACTAATGCCACCATCATCTTTTACTCGATGACTTTTATGCAAGTACACAATATGATTTGCGATTTCCCCACCCGGAACCGGACACACCGGCAGATCCTCCACACCAAGCGCTGCAAGTGAGTCACAGTGGGCAACACCGAATTCCGCTTTCGACCTCCCACCACAGATATCACCTAAGACCATACCTGACTCAACCGAATGCAGTTGATCTTTATCCCCGATCAATACAATTCGGGAATCCGGTGATAAGGCTTCAAATGTTCGAGCCATGAGCGGTAAATCTATCATCGACGCCTCATCGATAATGACCACGTCATATGGCAAC
>CALGJU010000244.1 GCA_937928685.1 uncultured Granulosicoccaceae bacterium | reverse complement strand
ATTTGACGACATAGATAGTTATCGGTTCCCGCGTGTCGTCACACATGCACATGGTATTCGTCGATCTCACTATGCTGTAACACGCGCTGAGAGAACGCAGTATCGGAATGATTCGAACAGCTTTGACCAAAATCAATGTCTGATTCCCATTTCCCTATAAAGTAGAACCTTAAGCAACACACTTAAGGAAATAAAGATGCTAACTCGAAGAACGTTAATGCAAGGTGCAGCAGGGGCGATTGCAACTACCCCACTCCTACATGCAAATAATTCCTATGCAAAAGCTTTGAGCAAAGTTGACTCCTCAAAGCAATGGAATGTCGATAAACTGGAACGGGTAAAGATAGATTTGGTTACACCGCCATTCGTACATAAGCACGTCCAATACTCTGCCGGTGATCCGAAGGTCGTTGAATTCACACTGACTATCGAAGAAAAAAAACTAGTGATTGACAATGCCGGTACAACATTGCAGGCGATGACATTCAATGGTTCAGTCCCAGGGCCCATGATGGTGGTTCATGAGGGAGACTACGTTGAATTAACATTGATCAATCCAAAAACGAATATGCTGCCTCACAATATTGATTTTCATGCTGCTACCGGCGCGATGGGAGGCGGTGAACTCACACTGGTCAACCCAGGGCAAAAAGCTAAACTTCGTTTCCGCGCGACGCGCGCCGGAACTTTTGTATATCACTGTGCACCGGGTGGTCCAATGATTCCCTGGCACGTTGTTTCCGGTATGAGTGGCTGTATCATGGTGCTACCACGAGAGGGTTTAAAAAATGAGCTTGGAGAGTCGTTAAAATACGACAAGGTATTTTATGTTGGAGAGAATGATTTTTATATTCCAAAGGATGCTGAAGGGCAGTATAAGAACTACAATACCCTTATGGAATCCTATGGCGATAGCATCGCCACTATGAATGGCCTGATACCATCACATGTGGTCTTCAATGGTAAGGTTGGCGCACTTACCGGGGACAATGCAATGACGGCAAACGTAGGTGACACTGTGCTCATCGTGCATTCTCAAGCAAACCGGGATACCCGCCCCCATCTCATTGGTGGTCATGCCGACTATGCATGGGAAACGGGAAAATTCAACAACCCACCACAAAAAGACCTTGAAACCTGGTTTATTCGTGGCGGATCAGCCGGCAGCGCGCTGTATACCTTTCGCCAGCCGGGCCTGTACGCTTATGTAAACCACAATCTCATTGAAGCTATCAACCTCGGTGCAGCGGCGCATTTTGTTGTCGAAGGGGAATGGAACAATGATTTGATGCAGCAGCTCGAAGCACCCACAAGCATCATCTGAATACTGCTGTGTATGATGTAGGATATGTTGAGCATTTTGCTCAACATATCTCTCCTAAAAAATAGCGCCGGTTCCGCTGCCCTGTTACCGCGTGATTCAATCGAGGCAGCCAGACTCAAACTGTAAGTCGAGTACTTCCGTACTACCACAGGATTAAATAGACACCATGACCACAACAAACCAAAGTATCCCAACAAATTTCACCGCTTACAAAACCACCAAGCTGTTTACTGATGAAACCGTCCCAAAAGGGTTTACCAAAGAACATTCTACCTCTAAGGGCGTATGGGCTCTTCTGCATGTGCGAACGGGTTCGCTAGACTTCAAGATTGATGAGAACGGACAAGAAGCCGTCTACAGAATCACACCTGATGTGCCTCACGTTATCGTCGAGGAGCAACCGCATCACATCGTCATTGATGGACCAGTCTCATTTCAGTTAGAGTTCTTTCGTGATCCTGCCGAGGTGTGATTCGATTAATTCTCTGTCCAAACGGAAAAATAGTCTGGTCACCGTATTCACATAAAAAAAGCCGCGATATTTCGCAGCTTTAAATTCGAATAGCGGTGTGTTAATGCATCAACAATATAGGCAAGGCGCTTTCGTTCAGAATCTCGCCAGTGGTACCGCCAAACAGTCGCTCACGTAAGGGGGATCTTCCGTAAGATCCACAAACTATTAAATCTGCACCGACCTCCAAAGCGTGCTTTTGTATTACCGCAGATACCTTGTTACTCATGCTTTCTCGAGCGTCCGCAGTAATGTTAATGTGGTGCCTTGATAAATACGCGGACAGATCCCAATCGACCTGATCAGATCCAGATTCCTTTTGCTCGTCTGCGTCAACGGTTAAAACATAAACATTACTTGCGTCCTTAAGAAGGGGTACTGATTCGCTCACAGCCCGGCTCGCAGAGCGTTTTCCATTCCAGGCTATAAGGACGGTATTAAATTTAAGTGTATTTGGGGCTGTGCCATCAAACACAAAAAGTGGCTTTCCAGCGACAAAAAGTGCACCGTGATACAGGCGCTTGGCAAAAGAGTGCAAGTTATCCTCTATCGTCGGACGTTGTACCAGAACAATATCAGCATAGGCTGCATGTATTCCAATGGCATCGTCAACGAATATCCCGTCACCAATTTCATATTTGGCATCAAATCGTACCTCGGTATTTTCAAGCAGCGTTTTGATTTTCTCAATTGCTGACTGTAGTTCCTTCTCTTTCTGCAACATTTGCTGAGCCCAGAGTTCAGCGCTGGCAGTTTCACCGATTGTCATTAAAGGCGGAGACAGCGATTCATCGAATAATAGAACAGTTAAGTGCTTATTTTCTGATACACAAAGCTCTGCAACTGAAAGCAATGTGTCATGTGATTGAGTGATATGGATCGGAAACAACACCGTTTCGATATTCATTTTTGGTTTCCCTATAATGTTCAACTACATAGTATCTAAGCGTCAGAGAACCCTTTTGATGCCGATCAAAGCGGCTCTTGATAGTTAAATTTCGCCGACTATGTAAGCATTGGATCGAGTCGCAGCTCACCCAGTCGACTTAGCCTCGCGGCCACCTCCCTGGTCAGATCTTCTGCCTGAGCCGTGTTGCTCCCTATCGTCATGAACTGAGTGGTTTGAGAGGAACCACCAGGCATAGGCAATAGTACCCGGGCCTGTCTATTGCTCTTGGTAAATAGCAGATCATACAGCGCAGAATGTACAGTAGAGAAACATGATTTTTTGGTGTCTTTGAGTGTTAACTGGGCGATTGAGACAATAGATTTTTCTGTGTCAAAGAGCCGATTTGATAATGCCACTGGTAGCGTAAGGCCACTCCAGCGACCGTTGCACCCGGTCCAATGTAAATGGCTATTGACGAAATCTGCACCCGAGATAACTCCCTCTAGTTCAAGCTTACCGTAATAGCCCAACTGCTGTAATGCATAGGCAAGTTGAATTGCTTCATTGACTATCGTTTCCTTGTTAGTTGCGGGTATTGCCGCTGGTTTAGCAATGACCAGTCTGTCGCTAACGCTCAGCAATGATCGATCGTATATTCCTTCCACTATCGGGCTTCCGCTTCCTTTCACTGGAACCCATACCTGTACAGTTGGACTAGACAACATTTCTGTATCCCATACTTCAACCATCAAAGGATACTTGTTATCCCAATCATGGTCTTTTAGTACACCAGTCACGAGAGAGGTTAGTTCGGCATCGGTGCAGGACATTACTTTTTTTGAGTCCATCTTTACATTGCAGTAGATATCAATACCGTCCGGAATACGAACAACCACATTTGAAAATCGCTTTGCGAACGCTCTTATAAGCTGTACAAGGGAGTCCGGGCCGTAGGCGGGTTTAGTCATCGGGATATCTTCAGGACCAAAAAGAGACCTGGCTAGATCTCTAAACCATAACCTGTCATTTGCCAGTGAGCATAATTTTGGAGCAGGTGCCGCCACCGATACGCGAAGTCCGGTTTGAGATGCGATATAGCTCGCAAGGGCCCACACAGAGGGTGATCCACAAAACGGTACTATATTAATATTTTCAGTAGTAAATTTATTTTTAAGATAGTCAATAAGCTTCTGTAGCGAAGGAACAGGTGTTTTTGAAGTTAACTGAGAAAGTGCATCACCGCTTGTATCTATCACTTTAATCTCGCCAAGCTGCAGCTCATCCTTTCGATACTTCTCAAACTCAGTATTTCGGGTTCCGCTTAGTAACATAACGTCACCCTCGCGCGCGATCAGTGTCATTAAGTATTCCATATCAGCAATTCGATCAGATGCTTGTGACTCCAGACTGGAAACTTCACCCAAAAATATACACGGCCCTGGTAAAAGCCCTTGTGTTACCCCTGCTCCAAATATATCGGTGGAATCGAGTGTTGGCGTGTTCCTAAGATACTTTGAAGCAATACCGTCTATTAGTTGTAGCTGTTCGCTGGTGACACTGTCTTTACCTCCACGCGAGTCAGAGATAAACATATCGGTTTCTTTTGAACGGTCGATCTCTGACATGGGCCTCGTCTCTGGGATCTGCAGATTACTAGTGTGACATTAACACGGGAATACTCATTGTCTTAAGCACTTCACCTGAAACGCTTCCCACTAACAACCCGTGCACTTTACTGTGCCCGAAAGCGCCCATAACAAGGGTATCAGCGCCTTTTTCAGTAGCGGTTTGGAACAGTTCCGGTGCGATCTCGTGATAGCCTCCACTGGAGAAACACAACTCTACATTTAAGCCATGCCTTGCCAGTGTACTTACAAGCTCTGAAGACGAGCCAAATGTGTGGTGCCTTTCCGACCCGGTTGGGTTTATTCGGTAGACTGTCACGTTTTTGGAAAGCTTCAGTAGTGGCAGTGAGTCAAATACGGCTCTTGTTGATTCGTCAGTTCCGTCCCACGCTATCAGTACGTTTTCTCCAATAGCTGAGATCTCCTGATCCAGGGGCACAATAAGTGTCGGGCGACAGGTACTGGTGATAATCGCTTCAAGTTGGCTACCTGGCAGTGGATCGTTAGCATCCGAAGTATCATTCCCCACTACTAATAAGTCAGACGTATGGGCCATTTTGGAGATGGTTGTAACGATCGATGAGTCGGCAGTATGGGCTACCCGCCACTCAGATGTGAAAGCCAGGCCTTGCGTAGATTCAGTGAATTTTTTTTCGACACTCTTTGATAGATTAAGGTGATAATCTTCATGGAATGAATTGACAACTGCAGGTATTGGCACTCCCATGTATACCAATACCGGTGGAACCACATAGACACCGATTAAGTGTGCACCGTGACGCTCTGCAACTGCTACTCCGGCGTTAATGATTGGTTCGCAGTGCTGGCCACTGTTTAGATGCAATAAGACGGTTTTATATGACATTATAGTTCCCCTGATAATCGACCACTCGTGAGAGTAAGTTTATGTAAATATTTTGTTGGTACGCTGATTTTGATCAATTTTCTTCAGTTCGTAACCATCATCATGAATAAATCATCATGAATAATCTGGGTTAGAGGCCCGGGCAATCTGTGGCTGTACATGCTCGAGAATATTTCTCACGCTACTTTCGACAGTGCTGCTGGTATCAATCGCACACCAGTCCATATACCCTTTATTTAACACAAGTTGTTTTTCAAGCACCGAAACATCTGCATCTGAGGCATCGTTTTTTCTTTTATCTATTCTGCTACGAAGTGTGCTCACCGGAGCCATTAGCCAGAAACCGTAGAATTCCGAACCACTCGCTTTGGCAATATTTTCTATTTCTTCTCTTTGTTCCTGCCGCATAAACGTCGCATCAACAATTACCGGGTAATTGGCAGATAGTGCGGCAGTGGCTTTTTCAAACAATCGCTTGTACACACGCTGTGAGTTCGCGGTTGTATAATGCGATTTTCCAAGGTTGGTCCTTTCTGACACCTGAAATTCGTTTTTTCGCTCAGAATCACTTCGTATTAATAATGCACCGGGAGCATTGCAAACTCTGTGGGCCAATTCAATAGCCACCGTAGACTTTCCGCTACCCGAGAAACCGCCGATTGCAATGGTCACGGGTTTACGTTGACAGATATAACTAAGCGCACTATGAAGGTAGGTTTTACTCTCATTAAACGCACTTCGGATATTAGGCTGTGTAAGCAAAACACCTTGAGCATTTGTCATGGCTTTTATGCCCGCCCGACAAAACATAAACAATGGGAGCAGTTTCAGACCGCAAACACCCTCTGCGGTGGCATGCAACATATACTCATTTAGGACAATGTTTTGTTGCACACGGAGATCTCTATGATCAAGATCCATTAGAAGAAAAGCCAGATCATATAATACATCTATGGTTGCAAATCTTTCGTTAAATTCAAGTGCGTCAAACGGAACCGGCCTGTCGTTATCCAGTAGGATATTTCTTAAGTGTAAGTCACCGTGACAGCGTCTGATGTAGCCGTTTTCCCCTCTTTCTGAAAGTAAGTTTTCCACTCGTTCATATTCATGCATTCCTTTGCTTCTAAATTGGGTGAGATCACCCGCGGGAAAATTTGCAGCCATTTTCTCTAATTCCAGATCTAGCTCTTGTAATACCTCGTGTATCCGTTTGTCACCGTCAGTCACGTTATGAACATCAGACAAGTTGTGATAGCTGGCGATTGAACTGCCTAACTGCTTTGCGATTGTATTTGATAACAGGCCTTTTCTTGCAATGTTATCTAATACTGTTTCCTCTGGAAATCGGCGCATAATCAAACACCATTCGACGATTTCGTCTTCAGACGATTTATCATTATTGAAGCAGAATTGAAAACCCCCGTTTGCATCTATAACGATTGCTGCTACCTCAAGATAAATATTTGGTAAATGCGGTTTGTTTAGCTCTAGCTCACGTGTCAGTAAAGCTTTACGGTCATCCAACTTGAGCGTATTGATATAGCTGTAGTCGACAGCCAACTTTACTTTTATCGCAAATTCTTCTATCAGGTAGATTTTTGCACAATGTGTAGTAATGGTCTGTATCGAAGGTTCATAAGGTTTTTCGCTATCAACAGCATAACGAGCCAATAAAGCATCATAGGCTGATGTACCAAAATAGGACTTCTCGCCTCCTATAGGTTTATTTACTTTATTCTTTAACGTTGTGATGTTGCTCATAATGACTAATCGCAGTGTTCAACCGGCGTAACACGAAATAACGAGTAAATAGTAGATACCTTTAAATGGTAGCCCGACCAATCCGGACAAGGCTACCGATGGCCGGAGGTTAACAACCACCATCTGCGAGTTCTTCTAAAAGCGAGATATCCTTAACGCTAACCAAAGACTTACTCTCAAGGCGAATGATGCCTGTTGTTTTTAACTTGGTGATGTTACGACTTACTGTCTCGATGGTTAGACCCAGGTAGTCTGCGATCTCGGCTCGTTTCATTGGCAAGTGCAGCAATCCTTCCTCTGTGCCTTCGCGTTTGTTGCGGCGAGATATGCGAAGCAGAAATGTGGCTACCTTCTCAAGTGCTGATTTTCTGCCCAAAGATAACAACTGATCCCTTGTTTCTTCCAACTCGGTTGCCAGCATAGACAACAGTGCCTGTCCAAAGCCGGGTTCGGTGGTAATCAGAGTGTCTACGGTGCTTGCCGGTATGCAACGAACTTTTGCATTGCATAGAGCTTCCGCATGCTGAGTCCAGTTACTTTTATCACCACCGCCGATAATGTCTCCGGGGTAATAGAAAGTGACAATCTGGCGTCGGCCGTCAGGAAGCATTTTATAAATACCGATAACGCCCTCTAAAATCTGGTAAAGATGGGTCTGCTTATCACCGATCATGAACAGATGCTCGTGCACATCAAGTGTACGCTCGTTGGTGGTGGTGAAACTGTTGCCCATCTTGATTTGAGCGGATTGGCCATTACCCAGCCAATCGTTTACGCCTGCTGCGTGACCGGTCTCATTGTCGATTGCTAGTTGTGCGTTGTTCATGATGTAGCCCCTGAGAAAGTTGCCTGAGTAACTTGTGACTTCGGGATCTATTTAAACAGCGCACTGTCACCGCAATACCACGCCTATGTAACGACCAGAGTGACTTTTGTATCCATTTGTAACGAAACCCTCTCTGTGTATTGATATGTATCAATTCAGAACGGCCGAATACGGAGATACTGACCCACACACCAACCCACCAGGCCGTCAAATGAGCGAAAACGCCGTAGTATTCAGGGCTGCGCAGCAGAAAATGACTTACTCGCTGCGCCAAATTGAAAGTAATTGTCAATCGGAACAATCGGAGGACAGGCATTGGTGGCACCTGTTGATGGCAGTCCGGGAATTTGAGGATAATCACGCTGACTATCGTGCAAAACTCAATTGCTATCGGGACCTGTGTTCGGGCTCACATTGGACGGCATCGCTGGTTTTCACCGCGATGGCAAACAATGACAGGGTGATTGATCACAGCGTTCGCCAGCTTCGTCGTGACCTGCATATGGCGCTGTGTGACTACGCACTAACGCCTGAATCGACAGAGTTACTTTTGTCACAGCTTAGTGATTTTAGTCAGTTTGCCGCGAATAGCCTGGTGATTGAAGTCGATTTGATATCGCAAATGTTAGACACGTTATTTAAGGTAGATATGCAGATATCTCATCTGGCGCACTGAGACTGCCCCGGTGTCTATAACCACTTCGCACACGCTACTTGTCAAGGCTTTTTACTTCACTCATTGCTCTTGCTCGGGAGTTATTGAGACCCCTCTGCTAGCCCGGTTTATTCATGATGTGGCGAGCATATCGCGTAGAGATTTGATTTCACAGTGGATTTTCTTCTTGCGTCGTAGCGAGGTTGTGAGATTGTGAGTCAGATATTTCTGATCGTTACAGGCGAATAGTCATTCTTCTTTAACGATATGGATCGAAATAGCCGCCAGTGCTCAAACAACAACGCCGCTGCCGATCAGAACTTTGTTAACAGCCTGTTCCAGTTCTTCGAGGCTACAAGGTTTACGCAGTAAGTGAAGGCTTGAAAGATGATTGCCCTCTGCCAATTGCTCGTTAAAACCAGATGTCAGTAAAAGCCGACAATCGGGTAGGTTGTCCTGAACCCATTGTGCAACATCGTAGCCGGACATCCCGCCATCCATTACCACGTCTGACAGCACCAGATGGATATTGGTTTCTGTAGCTAAAACCGATAACGCGGACGGCCCGTCACTGGCCGCTAGTGTTTCAAATCCCAGTTTTTGCAAACGTCTCACTGTCAGTTTACGTACCATGTCGTTGTCTTCTACCACCAAAACCCGCCCTTTGCCCTTTTGGGTTACAGCCGACGGTGTGGTTTTGTTAGAGATTGTATTATTACTTTCTACACAACGAGGCAGGAAAACATTAAACGTTGTGCCTGCATCGATTTTTGATTCAACTGTAATGTGTCCGCCAGACTGCTGGGCAAAACCGTAAATCGATGCGAGACCGAGGCCAGTGCCCTTGCCCTCCGTTTTAGTGGTGTAAAACGGCTCAAATATGCGTGCTTTTACGTCGTCTGCCATACCACTGCCATTATCTGACACGGTCAGCCTGACGTAGTCACCTGAGGCGAAGTCATCACTATCAAGTGATGCGTCTTTATCCAGCGTCAGGTTCGCAGTTTCAAACGTAATACGTCCCCCCGCAGGCATGGCGTCGCGGGCATTAATAGCAAGATTAACCACCATGTTTTCAACTTCACTTGGGTCTGCTCGCGTCGTCCATAGCGCTTGAGACAGATTAGATGATAGTGAAATATTCTCTCCGATGGTGGGTTGCAACAGCTCCATTGCAACAACAATCTGATCGTTGATATTGATTACAGCGGGCTCGAGCGTACCCTGGCGTGCAAAGGCCAATAAGCGCTGTGTCAGACGAGCCCCCATCTGTGCTGCCGTGTCGGCTTCGTTAGCAAACTCACGCAACTCAGGGTCTTTTAAATTCACCTGCAGAAATTCTAGATTGCCGACAATCACGTTTAACAGGTTGTTAAAGTCATGAGCAATTCCACCCGAGAGCTGTCCGATGGCATCTATTTTTTGCGCTTGCAGCAAGCGAGCATCCGTTGCCAATCGCTCGGTCACATCGCGTTGTATGCCGATAAAATGCGTCACGGCACCCCCGTCATCTCGTACGGGTGAGATGGCCAATTCATCTATAAACCGGGTGCCGTCTTTGCGATAATTGCGCAGCTGAACTTGTACCGGAGTATGTGCGATAAGCGCATTCCTGATCTTCTCAAGGCCAGCTTGTTCGCGGTCATCATTCTGCAGTAAACGCGGATTGCGACCGATCAGTTCATCGGCTGAATATCCAGTCATTTGTTCAAAAGCTGTGTTGACGTACACGATCGGGCCGTCATCCTGCTGAGCATCCGTAATCAGCACACCGACATCTACTTCGGCTATCGCTCGATCACGCAGTTTTAATTCCGCTTGCTGTGTCTGCAGCTCAGTGATGTCTTGAACGATGACGCTAATTACTGGCGGTGTCTGGTCGGGCAAATACTGCAAGCGAGCGGACACCGGGTAGGTCGAACCATTTTTTCTTTTATGAACCGTTTCAATGGCAGCCACTTCAATCGACCCATCGAGCAAAGGCTTGGTTATGTGGCGGATGCTTTCCTGTGTTAGCTCGTCGATAATATTCCAGGGATATAGCGCCGAAATTTCTGCCTCTGAATAGCCGAGGTTTTCACGTGCCGAGCGATTGGCATCGATAATCTGAAAACTGGCGGCATCCATTACAAATATTTCGTTGATCGAGCTTTCAACGATTTGAGCCAATCGAATACTTTTTGCCTGTGCATGCTCACGATCACGCGCCGTGTCAGCCAATGCGTCAAGGGCCGTGGAAAGCTCACCCAATTCGTTATTGACAGTGATGTTTGCCGAAGCCCCATAGTCACCCTGTGAGAAAGCACGTGTTGTCTGTACCAGTGCTTTAACGGGCCGGGTGAGCAATCGGTGAAGTCCGTACCACAGTAGAAACACGAACGAGAATAACCCGGCACCAGCCACTGTTGCTATCCGACGTACTTCTCTCTGGGCTGACAATATACTATTGGATTGATCGATACCGATTACCACAATGCCGGTGCCATCCGGACCGAGATCGTCCTGCTTTATCGGCATTTGGAATGCGTATACGCCTACCATTAAACGACCATTGTCGAATTCACCGGAACGTCCACTCATCGTTGCTCTGGCCTGTGGGAATAACGAACTGGCGACCGCTAAGGGGCTGTCAGCCAATGCACGATATCGCCAGGCCGGTTGGCTTGCATGCAGTATGTGGTCCTCTGCATCGGCTACGACCGCGAGCGACAAATCCGGGAACTGGCCCATCAACGCGACTTCCATACGCAGCGCACTGTCGTTATCCTGTTGCAACAGGTAGTGAGCCATGCCTGCCAACTGAGTGCCGGCGGCTTTCAGGCTTCGCGAGATTTCAGCTTCTTGTGAGGCGGTTTCTTGCCGCAGCCGGTAGTTGTACAGCGACGTAATAGCGAGGGCACCTACCACCAGTAGCAATACGGGTAGCTGTAGTTGCAGGGAATGCCGCATGGCTACTCAGAAAAGCCTTTGACAAATCGGTCATCCCGATAGTCGAGCACGGTAAACGAAGGCGATAACATCTTGTGCTCCTTCATAACCGTTGCCAGTCGAGTGATCGTGTCGGGCAGACGGGAATCTGATTTCGATAACAATGCCTGATTGTCTTTTCGGACTGGCATCGTGAGCCCGGCCAGTATCTCTTGCAGTTCAACTGGCGAGACATTTTCTCTGTCTGCCATAATGGAAATGGCTTGCTCGGAACCGTCAGATAACAACGACAGTATTTCGAAATGACTGTCGATCAAACGTTGCAATGCCCTTGGAGAGTGCTGCACGACATTTTTACGCACAACCAACACATCAGTGATCTCACCGGGTATTTTTGTGCTGTCAAAAAGCAAGGTTCCGCCGGCGTTTTGAATGCGGGTCAGGTGGGGTTCGAAAGTGACAACGGCGTCTACTCGTTTATCCAGAAACGCGGCTTCTGTCTCTACTATCGGCATTGCTACCGTTATTACATCGTGTGGCTTAAGGTTGGCTTCGGCCAATGCTCTGGCAAGCATGTAAGCGCCAAGGGCATTGGGTTCAAGGCCGACGGTCTTGCCCTTTAGCTCACCTAAGTCAGAAATACCCGGTTGGCCCAAGACGGCGTCAGCACCGTTGGAAAAATCAGTAATCAATACGATCACTGGCTCATGCTCGCGCTCAGACAGGCGCAAGACTTCGTCTAGAGTCAGAAATGCACCATCGACCGTTTCATTCTGAAAGGCCCGTATGCTCTCGGTGGCAGAAGGCGTTTCAATCAGCCGCACACCGGAATTTGTAAGATATCCTAGATCGCGTGCGACAATCAGTGTGTCATAACCGGGCCAGACATGGATTCCAATGCGCAGCTCGGGCTCCGCTTGCTCACCGCAAGCTGAGAGTAACAGGCACAACATAACTGTAAATATTCTACGCAAACTCGCAGTCACTTTTGGACATAACTGGCCGAATGATACTACACGGCATCGTCGTTATTTTATAGAATTCGAAACCAATGTGCCCATCAGCAGCAGGAACTTCTCCGAGACCTGCGTTCGTGAGTAACTTTACGCACACGGTATCCCTCGCTAACGCTGGCGGGTTTGCCATGGGGCTGTAGTTGGTGGTAGTTATTCGGAGACACCTACCGGATTTGCAATTCTTGCACTGGCTCAAAGCAACAAAGCACTCAACCGGGGAACTTCCATACTCAGGAAACCCGACGCGTGAGCGAGTGGCAAGCCGTGTATCACCGACTTCACTCTCGTTCCAGGTACCGCAACATACCAGGAGCTTGTCCGAGAACTATGATCTACTGAGGTCGCGATATTTTGGCCCGCTATTTCGACGGGTAAAGGTATACTGGCAGCACAATAATTTGTAGCGCATCCGCATGCCAGTCATCACCTGCATAGAAGACTTTAAACCTATCTACAAACGCCGCGTACCGCGTATGTTTTACGACTACGC
>CALGJU010000243.1 GCA_937928685.1 uncultured Granulosicoccaceae bacterium | reverse complement strand
TGCTGTAGGCGAGGTAAGTTGTGAGCATTTCGGTCGAGTTAAACAGTTCTAACAAACCTGTGCACCCGACAGTGTACCCGCTGTCGAAATTGCGGTTTCGCTGTCGCTCAACTGTACCGCAATTTCGTCAGCGCATACACTACGGATGACAGGGACGTTAGGTGATAAAATCCGTCTATGTTATTCGTTTATCGGTGGTATAAAATCTTCCCGTTCTAAGACCTGTATTAAACTTCTCATCAGAAAGTTATTCATAAAGCTTACAAAGTAGGTTCGCCCATTCTCTTTTAGAGGTTTTATAAATCCAGAGTCTTTCATTTTTGATATGAGGTGCGTTCTTTGCCTGGTGGTAAGTCCTTTTAGTGTTTCATTGAGTTCACTTGCTTTGAATTGCTGATTTCTTATTCCAAAGTTTAAAACTTTCGCTTCGTCTTTATTTATGTAACGTCGTTCTATGCTCAGACTGATGGTCGGAACCAATATTTTTTGGTGCAAATAATCAAAATCTAATAGCTTGTTAACCTTTTTAACCTCACCGAGTATTCCTGTTAGTACGTAATCACACCAGTTTAAGAGTGACTCATCATCGCCTTTGTCTGCACCTGAGAGCTGTGCATAGTAAACATCTCTATCATTACAAAAAACCGCTGTTGGATTTAGAATTTTTCCATCTTTTACGTTAAAACCATACTTAATGAGTAACGCGTAGGTTAAGAGTCTTACAACTCTTCCGTTTCCATTTCCAAATGGGTGAACCCATGCAAACCTATGGTGCGCAATAGCTGTCTTTAGCAAATCATATTTATCATGTGATTTTTCATTAATGAATGCTACTAACTCATCCATATATGGCTGAACATGTACATGATCTGGTGGTATGTGTTTTGCCTGTGATATTTCGACATTCCAATTTCGATATGCTCCTGGCGTCCTATCTCCTTCGGCTGATAACTCATCTACGACTAGGCTGTGGAGCTCCTTAATAAAATGATGAGTTATTTCAGTATTTTCCTTTATACTATTTTCAATAAAGTCCATCGCAGCCTCAACATTGGCAATTTCTGAGTAGCGCTCACCGGACCTCTCTTTGTGCTCAATCTTTCTTTCAATGTACTCTGATATGGTTGTCCTATTTCCCTCAATCCGAGCGGAGCCTATACTTTCCAATATATGGAAAATATTCTTCAGCTGAAAGAACAGCCATGGTGCAGTGGTGCCCTGAAGTTCAAGTTTCCGCAGATGATTTAGCTCAATGACCGTATCTGTGAGCCCAGAATCAAAGCTTGGGCTCACGAGTCTCAATGTAAAATCATTCGGTATTTTCATTAATTACATTTAGTTTGGTTAAGTTGTTGATATATATATTTATTTGTTTTTATATGCGAGTCAGTTAATTACATTTTAGTATAAGGTGTAGCTACATACAATATTTAACCCACAGCACCTAACAAGAGCTTCCAGTCCGACAGTGTACCCGGTGTCGATCTGTGTGCAGCTCGCAAGCTCCCTTTGTCGCACACAAACCGCCCCCGCGTACACTGCGGCTGAAGCTGACGTTATGCGAGAAGGGAACGGAATGAAAACACAGCTTTTGGTATTGGCGGTAGCACTGTTAGTAGCAGCGTGTAGTAATACAACAGAGCGGGTGCGCGAGAAAGAATTCACTTCTCCTCCTGAAAGAAAAGTAGTTTCAGTCAAACGAGATTACGCAGCAGAAGCTATCGGTTCTTTTTCTTCTCAAGAGAAGAGACTAGAATGCATGTTCATGTCAGGTGACGGTGAGGCCAAATATTGGCTGGAGCCTAATATTGAGTTAAGTAAGCAGAATAAATATTCTAGCAAACAGTTAAGTGAAATTAAAACTCTGGTAGAGGAACACAAAGATGAACTCATCGCAGCCTGGCAAGAGCACTTCGGAGATTGAAGTGACAAATATTTCTGGCCATGGTATTTGGCTGTATTCCTACGGTACGGAGTACTTTCTACCGTATGACAATTATCCTTGGTTTAAAGATAAAACAGTAAGGCAAATAGCAAATGTAGAAGAGGCTAGTCCGGGTCATTACTATTGGCCGGACCTGGATATCGATTTGTCGGAAAAGATATTGCAAAATCCTGATGAGTACCCTCTGCAAGCAAAAACCACATAACAAAAAGCTGTACCCGACAATTTACAAGCTACCCGAATTGCGATGTCGCTGCGCTCCATTGTACCGCAATTACGCCAGCGCATAAATTGCGGGTGATTGAAGCGTTAGAGCGTCAAGTTTAATCTTGATGAATCTTGCAGGGTGAAAGTCCCTGTCGGGAAAGGCTTAACCAGCCACCCGTATCGAGTGTTGCTCCTATGGCGGAGGGCGAGGGTAATGAGGTTTTTATTTTGTTCTTCGATGATTATGCCGTACAGTTCTACGATGAAGGGCATTCAGAGGAAGGAGACAGATTCTTGCTGCTTGGGCTGAGTAATCGCTCAAAACTACTAATGATTGTGCACTGTGAAAGAGATAATGGAAATACAGTGCGGCTTATCTCTGCCAGAAAAGCAACGCCAAAAGAAAGTACCTACTACGAGGGGCCAAAATAATGAAAAAGGAATACGATCTATCAAAAATGAAAATGCGTAAAAATCCTTATGCATCCAAATTGAAGCGCCAGGTGACAATACGTATGGGAGATGATGTTGTGTCGTATTTTAAGGAGCTAGCAGATGAAACGGGTATTCCGTATCAAAGTCTAATAAACTTATATCTAAAAGATTGTGTGGCCAAAGAGAGGCGGCCGGATCTCAGTTGGCATAAGAATAATGCAGCCTAACATGCAGCTGCAAATCGACAATTCACGCGTTGTCAAAATTGCCATGTTCGCAAGCTCACATTGTATGGCAATTTAGCCATCGCGTGAATTGCGATTGAGCTGGGCGTTAGGGCAGAAAAACTACCGTAGATCTGTAAAAACTTCGGGGTGTTGTTCTGCAACTCGCAGTAATGATTTAGCAGGGCCTTGTGGTTGGCGTCTACCTTGTTCCCAGTCTTGTACAGTTCGTATGCTTACACCCATAAGGCTTGCAAAAGCATCCTGTGAAAGATCAAGCTTCTCACGTATAACATTGGCAGGTGACGGGTCTTTTAGTTTGCGTGTAACAAGTTTGCTGCCGTTGCCCGCTTTGTGAGCTTTTATTTCTTTTAGACCATCAAGAATTTCTTGGTCAATGCTTCTCTTAGTCATTATCAATTTCCGTAGCAATCTGCCTTAATAGGTGTGCTGGTATATTCTCCGTTTCATTTTTTGCGTAGAGCGTCAGCAGCCAAATTTCGTCGTCTGCATTTTTCCAGTGGTAAATTACTCTAACCCCACTGCGTTTACCTCTACCGCGTAATCCCCAGCGCACCTTCCTCACGCCACCGCTACCAGGTGCTACTGAGTCAGGTCAGGTTGTTCTCGCAGCATTCACTGTAGTGCGGCATACTCATCTTCGCTGAGGTGTTCTTTTACAAGTTCCGTGAACTTTGGGGCTTCAATAAAGAGCATGTCGGAAAAATACGGCAATGCCGTAGCTGTTTCAATGCCAATCAGGTTAAGAATTGGTGGTTTTGTAGGTTTAGTGGTTTTTTTTTGAGCGAGGTTAGCCCTAACACAAAAGCAGAACTCGACACTGTACGCGCTGTCCGTATTGCGGCGTCGTTGTCACTCTACTTTACCGCAATACGAACATCGCATACAGTGCGAGTGACATGGCGTTATGTCTAAAAAAGGAACCATGATAATACTGTGGCTTTAGAAAAACTTTTTAATGAGTCGATTGATACCGGTGACGACGAAAAACTTGAGAAAGCCATAGGGCTTATTATGAGTGAATGGGTGTATTTTTTCGTGTTTGAGAGGGAGGGAGTAGACACGCCCGTGAGCACGGATAAAGTAGACTATATAATAACAACGAGCAAAGAGAATCCGATTAACATACCTTTAATTCAGGATGAAAATAGCACCTGTGGGGTTATTTATTTTACCAGTGAGCATGCGAAAAAGTGTGCGGAATTCAATTGCAAAATCGGAAAAATGAAAGGAGCAAAAGCATTCGAATTATTTCTGGATTTGCCGGTAGTTGATGAGGTTTGTCTGCAATCTAGCGTCAGTTACGTACTATTGCCTAACTCGGAAATACGCCGTCTATTAGAAAAATATGCGTAATAGGTGCGTGCAGAACGACAGCGCACGAGGTGTCGAATTGCATGAGAGTTCGTGCCTAACTCTTTATCATGCAATGCGCCCCCGCATGCACTGCGTCTAACGCAGGCGTTATGACGAAAAGTGATGTTACCTACAGATCTTAATCATGATACAGAAGGACAGATCGTCAAGCGGCAATGGATAGATCGCTTTTTACAGCGATCTTATCCAGTTGTTCGCAATTGCGCCACCGCATACATTGCGGGTGATGGAAGCGTTAGGGTAAAAACATGGATCTACATCAGCAATATCATTTTAGAAAATCTGAACGTGGACTGCTTGCATGGTATGTGTTAAAGCTTATAGAGCTGACAAGAGATTTTGAGGTGGTTCAAGTTCCTCTCGCAGAAATTGAAGAGCTAAACGAAACCTATTGGTTTAGCCTGGGTGCTCCGCCGGTCACTAAAGATATCGCGCAACATGCTAAGCAAATCTATGAGGTGGATACCTCATATCCAATTGTTCTTTGTCCAGAGGGTAGGGTCATGGACGGTATGCACAGGGTTTGTAAAATATTCTTAGAGTCTGGTAAAACTATTTCTGCTGTTAAGTTGGCTGATCTGCACGAGCCAGACTATATTGGAAAAGAGCCACATGAATTACCTTTCTAAAACCCTTTGAGCACCCAACACATTCGACCATTGTGGATCGGTTTTGCATTGTGCGTTCTAACGCCTGTGCTCATAGTCGGGATTACGGTATTTTATTTTCCCCCTCGTGTGATTGTCCCATTTGAGCGAGTCTTAATTGTGTCGCTTTTGAGTTCTTTGATGGCATCATTAGGAATTGTTCTTCCATATGTACTATGGTTGCGTGGTAAGAAAAGGTTGAACGCTTTTCGTGTTTGTATTGCAGGTGTATTAGCTGGTGATGTAGTTCTTGGTGTCTTTATGTTCCAGGCTGTATATTGGCCAAATGTAATATTTTCAACGGCAATTCAAGTAGCAATAAAATCAGCAATTGGAGGGGCGACTATCGGATTTTTTGCGGCCCTGCTACTTTGCTTTGGATCAGGTATCTCGTTTAACAACAAATAGAATGCGTGACAAGAAGTTCCACTCGGCACGGCACTCGGTGTCTTTGATTGTGTGAATGGTCGTGGCTCTCAGTCTCACTTATAAGGACACAGAGGATGAGAATTTTCGATCGGAAAACAACGAATAGCATACTGAGTGCCAGCATACGTCCAATTGTGGCGTGTCTTATGAAAATTCTGTTGCGGTAGACGCATACAGTTTCTATTGTGTCTGAGATAACTCGTCATTGATTATATCGGTGATCGTTACCATGTCTTGCTCGTTAAAGGTCAGTGGCAGGCGCATATCAAAAGTGCGATCTAAAATTCTTAGTGTATTGGGTAGCGTGGGTGCTTTACCGAGGTAGCGCCAGCTGTCGTAGCGACTGGTGAATCCGTGTGGTTCCTTGTTGCCAAACCACTTAAGCTCGACGCCTCGTTTTGCGCATCTGTCTATGAAGTCGGTGACGTCTTCGAGTTTATCGGCACGAAATTGTATTGAGCTGCCTACGTAGGTTTCCGCTGCAGCACGCTCGGGTAAGGTGATGGTGTTGTTTTTTCTTAATCCCTTTTCTGCAGCGCGGTACAGGCGGTTCCAGCGTTCACAGTTTCCACTTAAGGTATTGAGTTGTTCACGTAGAATGGAGGCGCGCAGGTTGTCCATTCTTCCGCTGTAGTTTGGGGTATCAAGTTTTATATCTTTAAAGACATCTTTGTCTGGTGCTGTTCCGTGGCGTTCGAACAGCATGTAGGAGCCTGAGTGCATGATGGCTCTTGCCATGACTTCTTTATTGTTGGTGGTTAGGAATCCGCCTTCACCGCTATTGATATGTTTGTAAGTTTGTGTGCTGAAGCAGGCGGCATCACCAAAACTGCCAGAGGCTTTGCCATTCCAGAAGGCGCCCATGGTGTGCGCGCAGTCTTCAATCAGGGTGACATCATATTGCTTGCAAAGTGCCACTACTGCATCCATATCTGCCAGATGGCCGCGCATGTGGGAAATTAAGAAGAATTTGCTGTCGGTGGAGTTGATGGTTGCTTCAAGGTGTGTGAGATCGACACAGTAGTTTTCATCTATCTCAACGAGGGCTACTTTGCCGCCGGCGTTGTCTATTGCCCCGGGAACAGGTGCTAGAGTAAACGCGTTCGTCATTACGGTATCGCCGGGGTTAAGTCCGCAGGCTTTTAGTGCGATATGTATGGCGTATCCGCCGGATGCGCAGGCGAGGCAATATTTGACGCCGAGCGATGTGGCAAATTCCCGTTCAAGTTCTTCTGCTTCGGAGGATTCACCGGGGGCAGTATTGTAACGGTGTAGTTTGCCGGTGCGCATAACCTCTACGGCTCTGGCGATCGCTGCTTCCGGGATCGGTTCTTGTTGTGTAAAAGATTTATCGAAGGTGATGGGCATAGAAAGCAGCGGCTGTGGTGGTGATAGGAATAAATTTAGTATGGCACAATTTCTTGCAATTCTTGCGTTGCAACAGTGCCTGCGTCAACATACATACAGAGCATCGTTCGCGTGAGCGTGCATTTTTTCATTGAGGATTAAGATATGAGTTTGGTCGGAACATTAGCAAAAGTCGCTATGGGTGCATTGGTTGCTAAAGGTGTCAGTGGTGCTATGCGTGGTGGTGGTGCTGGCGGTGGGCTGGGTGGTCTTCTTGGCGGCTTGACTGGTGGTGCAGGCGGTGCAGGAGCTGGAGCCGGTGGTCTTGGTGGATTGGCTGGTGGTCTGGGTGGATTGCTTGGTGGCCAGCAGCAGGGCGGTCAGCAACAACAGGGTGGTGCGGCCGGTGGGTTAGGCGGATTGCTTGAATCACTGGGTGGTGGTGCGCAGGCGGGCCAGGCTCAACAGCAGCCACAGCAGGGCGGTTTTGGCGATCTATTTAACAACGCGCTGGCAGGACAGGAGCCCCAGCCGGATCCTGCAGCAGAACAGCAGGCTGAAATTCTACTTCGTGCGACATTAATGGCAGCACGTGCGGACGGGCAGATTGATGCCGCAGAGCAGCAGAAGATTGTTGGCAATTTGGGCGAGATGTCTGATGAAGAAGCAAACTTTATTCGTGAAGAGATGGCCAACCCGACCAGCCTTGAGGCGTTCATCCCGACTATCCCACAAGGTATGGGGCAGCAGGTTTATCTGATGTCTTTGATGGCCATTGATCTAGATACACAAGAAGAAGCGCAGTACCTGGATAAGCTGGCCAAAGGCTTGAATATTGATCATGCTACGAGCAACGCAATTCATGCAAAGCTTGGTGTTCCAGCTCTGTATGGTTAGTCGCTGACAACATGTCGCTGATCTGATCTGGATTGGCGCTGATCAGTGGTAAGTAAAAAAGCCCGCAGCTGTCTGCGGGCTTTTTTGTTGGCTTTATCTTCTAGCTCGAGCTGTATTAGTCTTGTGCTAAGCCAACTTGCTTGCGGATGGTCTCATCCCTTAGTGAGACTTCCTGGCCTGCGTATTCGGCGGCACCGCCACTGCATAACCAGGTGATGGTTTTGGCTGGCCACTCTGCATCAATGTGATCGGCGGTATCCATCTGGCTTACCGGGTTGATGCCTGAGGCTTTGATCAGCACCTGCATTTCGGTGGCGACGGTACCTGGGCTCAGGCCAACTACATTGACTCCTGATGTGGCGGCCTCTTTATGAGCGCATAGCGTTAGCATGTGCGCACCGGCTTTGGCTGCACAGTAGTGACTCCAGCCTTCCAATGGGCTGTGTGCCGCACCTGAACTGACGTTCACTATGGTGCCGTGGTGCTGCGCCATCATGATGGGCAGTGCGGCCCGCATTCCGTGGTATACACCTTTGAAGTTGATGTCAGTGGCGTGGCCCCAGGTTTCCGGGTCTGATGTGGCGAGGTGGCCGATAGGTTCTATGACGCCGGCGTTATTGATCAAGCCGTCAAGTCTGCCGAAGGTTGATTCGCAATGCGAGATTAATGCTTGAACATCTTTGTATTTACTGACATCGCACATCACCGCTTCGGCTTCACCGCCGTGGTTTCTGATTTGCTGAGCGTTATGTTTTATTTCTGAATCGGTGCGTGCTGCAAGAATGA
Source organism: uncultured Granulosicoccaceae bacterium (assembly GCA_937928685.1). GTDB lineage: Bacteria > Pseudomonadota > Gammaproteobacteria > Granulosicoccales > Granulosicoccaceae. The sequence goes on along the minus strand of CALGJU010000243.1, from coordinate 6,934 downwards.
CGCTAGCACCGGATTGCGCCAATTCAAACGCTGTGGCGGCACCAATGCCACGGCTCGCACCAGTGACTATTATCGCTTTTCCGCTCAGGTCGGCCATGGTTACTCTCTACAATTTGACTGTGGCCTGAGTGTACCATTGCGAGGATTGGCTTTCTGTAATGGCAGGCAGCGTTGGGGGGCTCGTCTTTGTGGTTGCGCGGGCTGTTATAATGAGGTGATTAAGACATGATTGCCTCTGCAATGGATTCCTCCTTACTGCGACTTTTACTGCATCCGCGCCACTGGTTGGCGGGGCTCGGGTTGGGGTGCCTGTATCTGATCAACCTGCTGCCGTACCCGATTAAGATTCGTGTTGGTATTGGTATCGGTAAGCTCACTTACCTGCTGATACGACGGCGTAAGCACATCGCAGCGGTTAATATCAAAATCTGTTTTCCGCAGTTGAGTGATGCAGAGCGCTTACAGATGTTAAAACGTACCTTTGACAATTTTGGTGCCGGGCTTATAGAAACTGCCATGGGGTGGTGGACTGATGAAAAAGTGGTCCATGAGCTGGTTGAGTATGATGGTCTGGAACACCTGCACAATGCGGTGGCGCAGGGCAAAGGCGTTTTGCTGGTGGGGGCTCACTTCTCCAGTCTTGATCTGGCGTCTAAGTTATTAAGCAAGCACCATCGAACACACGCGATTTATCGCGTACAAAAAAACAAGCTGGTGAATCATGTGTTGGTGAACGGTCGCTCATCGTCGTTGCGTTCGCTAATAGACAACCGTGACGGTCGGAAAATACTCAGAACCATACGGTCAGGTGAAATTCTGTGGTTTGCGCCAGACCATGATATGGGTGAGCGCTTGTCGGTGTATGCGCCATTTTTTAATCAGGATGCAGCGACGGTAACAGTCACCGGGCGATACGCTAAGATGACAGGTGCGCCGGCCGTGTTTTGCTCACATCATAGAAACCCGGGTAATGATGGCTACAGAATGCGGTTCAAATCACTGCCCGAAAACTTTGGCAGCATGGATGATATGGCTTGCGCTACGATAGTGAATCAGTATATTGCCGATCATATTCTGATTGACCCCGCACAGTACTACTGGTTTCATCGGCGCTTCAAAACTCAACCCAGTTTGCCTCAGGCATCGTTTTATTGAACACCTGCCATATTGGCCGTGAGCGAATGCGTTGCTGAGTTGCAAACTTTCACTCGCAGCGGTTGTGCCAGATTGTGGAATCAGTGCAGAATGTCGGCCCGCTTTGTGCGGTCGGAATGTTTGACCTCAATTAACCCTTAACCAGAGAAATTATCCCGTGAATATCGATGCGATACCGGTAGGCAACAATCCGCCCGAGGATATCAATGTGATCATCGAAGTGCCGATCGGTGGTGAGCCGATCAAATATGAGATGGATAAAGCCTCAGGTGCGCTTTTCGTTGATCGCTTCCTCTACACGCCAATGCGTTATCCGGGAAACTACGGTTTTGTGCCGCACACTCTTTCTGAAGACGGTGATCCGATTGACGTGCTTATCTGCAATACTCGGCCGTTGATGCCCGGTGCCGTGATGAACTGCAGGGCAGTAGGGGTGTTGGTGATGGAAGATGACGGTGGCCAGGATGAAAAAATTGTCGCGGTGCCAGCCGACAGCATCTCTCAGCGTTATATCAAAACCAGAAATTACACAGATTTACCCGAAATTACCCAGCATCAGGTGCAGCACTTCTTTGAGCATTACAAAGACCTTGAAGAGGGTAAGTGGGTGCGTATTGATGGTTGGCGTGACAGCGCAACGGCGCGACGTTTGATTCAGGAAGCAGTGGAGCGCGAAGCGCAACAAAAAGCTGCATAGTGGCAGTGGTTTTCGGGGGCGTTTGTGATTACGCCACTGTTTTGTCCGATGGCCGGACATATTGTGGTCAGCTGCGCTTGTAGTTGTACGGGGTTGCAACAGCGACGGTGGAGTTTTTTCCTGCAGCAATGTTGAAGGCTGAGGTTACTGCTGCACACATACAGCCAGAAGGCTGGATGTGGGTCGGAGCGGGTGCGGGAATTTATGCATTTTTACCGGAACGCAGTGCCGATGCTTCCCGATGGGCGTGTTTTGATAGGTAAAGTTGGCGCGTGTAATAAAATTGAAACAGTCTTTTCAGTTTATGGACGAGAAAACTGTCTGTAAATGCTAATTCCCTCGGCTGCTAACTATCACACGGTAAACTTCTCCCTGAGACGCATATACTTTATGGCACAAGCTTTAAAGTACGGGTAGAGAGAAGAAGATTTGTTAAAAAAATGGAGCCTGGCGCTTCTGTGCTTAGTATTTTGCACATTGTCGCAAGCGCAGGTGCAATACAAAAAGCCTGTCGTCTACCTGACGTTTGATGATGGACCGTCTCGTGACGAGGTCACAGAGTTGATCCTCGATGTGTTGGCGCGCCACAACGCCAAAGCGACTTTTTTTGTGACCGGGGCGCGGGCCAGAGCTAATCCTGAGAAAATCCGCCAAATTCTCGAAGGTGGGCATGCCTTGGGTAATCACACGCACAGTCACGGCCGTCTCACTTCGTTGTTTGATCATCAAGTTGTTCAGGAGCTTGTTGATACAAACGCTTACGTGCTTGCTGCGGGCGGCCCGATGATGAATTGTTTTCGAGCACCGTTCGGCGCCACTAATGAGCGTGTGAATAATCTTGCGTTGCGTCTGGGGTTGCGCAAAGTGGGCTGGACTATCGATACACGTGATTGGGATACCTTTGTCGATCCACAGCAAATCGCTGTTCAATTGGAGGACAGCCAAAATCAATCAATTGTACTGATGCACGATGGTCCAAAATCCCGATGGAGAACGCTTGAGGTTTTCACGCAATGGATGGAAGACACCGGGCACACCTATAGTTTTGAAGCATTGCCTGATTGTTCGCAGCCGGTGACCGAGACCTACGCTTCAATTGATTTGCCAGCCGCCAGGCACCGCCCTGTGGTGGCACAATCTATACCTCAGCTTCTGGCAAAACTTCGGGCCTATGAAATTTCGTTGCTGCCGGAAGTGGTTGCGCAAAGCGGTATAAAAAGCTCGACCCAATTCTAGTGCACTGTAACAACAAAATGACAAGCTCTGCGGGAGCTCGGCATTTGGCTTGCCACTGCGTTGAAGCTCTTGAAAAGAGAATAACTAATGCCTGCGAGCTTCGCCTTGTTGAAAACCAAATGACAAGCTCTCAAATGCACACTCTATTTGTTCCAGTACACTAGTTCGGATCAGGATCTATCGCCGCACGCAGGTTTCCAGATGGGTGCTATTTACTTAGTGGCTTCTTTTTGCTGTGCTACAAGTTTTAATTCGGTTGCGGAAAGCGCTTTGTAGCCTCTTGGGAAATTCCAGCCGTAGCCCCACCGAAAAGAGGTGGGCAGGTACGGTGTGCCTCCAACTCGAACACCTGCCAGCATCAATTGCGCAATCTCTGTTTGGCCCGTCTGTGCAACGCAAGACTGCAAGGCTTGATCTGCCTGTAATCTTTGCAGATAGCTTCCACCTTGCCAATAGGCTTTATCATGTGCGGTACAGCAATCGAGCCATAGGGTCTTCTGTTCCAGGGTTCCGTCTGGAAACGCACTGCATCCATCGCTTGTAAACGGCGCAAGCTCCTGCGCGCGACCGCTGGTGGATAGCAGGAACATGGCGATGGTTAATATAATTACAGCCACCGACTTGCCGACAACAGTGTTCATTGTGTTTCCTGCGTGTGATTAGATTGCATTGGGTTCATAAGATGAAATGCTATTGGCGACTAAAGCGAGGTTTCGTCGAACCTCTGGTAATTATTGATATTTGAATAATCCGGGTTAAGTGTGAACCCCAGATTGACCGGCTGGTACCGAAGGCCATCCACGTTCTGATGTGAGGGTGACTCTCTATCAGGCATTGCCAGTCGCGGTGCGGCGCGAGAATTATTCATTGATAAACCAGCGGTTGCAGCGAGCAGTGATTGAATGAACTTTCGGCGACTCTGTTTTATTCTCAAGCTGATCGTTTAGTGTCGACTAATCAGTACGGTCATCTTAGCGTTTGTCCGGGCTGTTGGCCATGCCCTGTTTTGCGGTGCTTATGATAGTTTTACGTAGTCGTTTGGCTGTGATGACCTGGCGTCTCCCCAGCGTCCATTTTCGGTGCATAAACCATCGGTGCTGCACGGTGGTTGGTATCAGGAATTTTCCAAGCGTTGTAAGCACGTGAGTAATTCCTGTTCTATTGAGAATGCTCAGTAGCAGGTTTTTTAACCATATGAGTATAGGCTGTGGAATGATCAAAAGAGCAATGATCACATATGAGCTGCTAGCGGTGGTAAACAGCAATCCTATTGCAATGCCTGTTCGTGCCCATAACGGTGCTTGTGTGTAGCGCTGAATCACTTGCAGAACAAATTTTGAAATGTACGCTTTTACCCATCGCACTCGATGCCGCCATGGTTTGTGCGACAAGATCACGAATCGCGTGGAGCTCTTGATAAGGAATTGCTTTAGTTTTAGAAAGAGCGAATTCTTAAACAGCAGGACCACAAAGTCAGGGGTGAGTAACTTGAATGCGGCTTTGATGATTGCCGACATGCCAACAAACAATGGCAGCAGGAATGTGTGTTGATGATAGGTGATAAAGCTGACGACTACGGCAAAGAGCACCCCCAACAGGGTAAGGCGGTGTCGGTTGATTGGGGGTTTATCGCTCAGAGCGTGTCAACTGTAGTGGTGCTTGTCTCTATGGGTGGCAACAATAGGCGTCTGTCGCACGTTCGCGGCGCGTTGTTGTTATTTGGAACGGATACTGTTTTCCCCACTATAATTCGACCACCTTAAACGGAATTACTATCACAAGAGTATGGTGCCAATTGACGAAAATTCAACCGAGAATGGTGGGCGTAAGTCGCATTTTGTGATCGACTCACAGCGTGCATTGCAATGTTGCACTGATGCTCAAGCAGCAACGCCTGCAGGTGACTACCGGCAGGCTGAACAATACTTGTTGCAAGCGTTACTGGCGCGCCCGAGTAGTATGCTGGCTTATCATTTACTGTCGGAGCTCTTCGCCAAAGAGGGCAGGTCGGATGAAGCCTCTCTGTGTCGCAAAGGGGTTTTACCGACTAGCGTGTTGGATCAAATGCCTGCGTCTCAATATCACGGCCGCGTGGTCGGGCCTTCTGCATCGGTACAAGTAGAGCGGCAATCTATGTATCCGGTCGAGAGGGTGATTCTCCCTGTGCCAGGTGAGCTGGAGGTGGCAGGCCAACAAGTCGCTGCACCCAAATCTGCATTGTTTAAGCAAAAAGAGATTGTCTCAAGAGAGTGTTTTGTTGACCGAATTGAGGGGGCTCAATTCTGGCATGATGCGCAACACACAGTAGTGGTAGACGCCAACGGTGTTGAGGTGATTGAGCATTCAAATGCTGATCGTGACTTGATCATGTCTATGATGAGCAGACATAAGCCGCTAACTATTCCAGGCCGGGTGTTTTTGATCGGGGCGAGAGGGGCGCATAACTTCTATCATTGGATGGTAGATATAGTGCCCAAGCTCGCGGTATTGCAACAAGCGGGTTTTACGTTCTCTTCTGATGATAAATTTATTGTGCCGTATGCCAAGGCAGAATTTTGTAGAGAAATGGTTGCCCATTTTGGTATTGATCCAAAGCAGCTGCTTGAGACCGAAAAGCTACAGCCTTATTTATGTGTGAATGAATTAATCGTGCCGCTGATGGAAAATAAAATGGGGCTGACGATGGGGCCCTGGCTCCCTGAGTTAATGAAGCAGCAGTTCATATCGCCTGTTAGTGAATCAGGTATCGGCCGGCGATTATTTATTATCCGTGATCCACTAAATTCAGATGGTAGACAAATTAAAAACCAAAGTGAGGTGGTAAAAGCCTTACAGTTGCGTGGCTTTGAATGCATTCAGCCTGAGAAATATTCAGTGGTAGAGCAGGCGCAGCTATTTTCTGAGGCGAGTGTTATTGTGGCGGCCCATGGGGCAGCGCTGAGTCATGTTATGTTTTGCAAGCCCGGTGCAACGGTAGTAGAACTGTATGCGAATCATATCGCGCCATGTTTCTGGGCTATCAGTGCGTTGTGCGAACTTGACTATTACCACCTCTATTGTGGTGATGCCGGTGATCAGTATTCACATGGCACCGCAGCGGGTCGCTCGGGTGTGCTCACGGTGGAGCTTGAAGTACTTGATGCTTTGTTGGTTAAGGCAGGTGTTGATTAGGCTGGAGTCATTAACACATGTTTGCGGTGGTGCGCTGCTTGGTCTTTTTTCTGTTGCAACTGCGGAAGTGTGAGTTGCCTTAAGACGGGTGGGTTTTTATAGAGTAATAATTCTTGTCCTGTATTGAAGTGCATACCGCTATGTATGCACATCGTAGCTGGCCTATAAGTCGACCGAGCAAAGTGATACCTTTCTAAGGTGATACGTTTAACGTGATAGGCGATACGTACCTATCAAGGGCATCTGCACTTTACTCGGCCGCCCCTTCGGGAGCTTGGCATTTGTCCGGCAACTGCGTTGCAGCTATTGAAAAGGGAGCAACCATTCCCTGCAAACTTCGCCTTGTTGCAAACCAAATGACAAACTCTCAAATGCACACTCTATTTGTTCCAGTACACTATCCCTCGCTCACGCTGACGGGTTGGTCGGGTACGAAAATAAACTATGTACAAACCGTCCTCGCAGGCGTCTTAGCTGCCGGTCCAGTTGGGGGCGCGTTTTTCAGCAAAGGCAGTAGCGCCTTCTTTTCCGTCTTTGCTGTTGAAAACAAGGTCAACCTGGGCTTTCTGGTAGGTCCAAAATTCTTCCTCGGTTCGTCCCTGCATCTCGCTTATCAGTTCTTTGGATGCGATCAGTCCGAGTGGTGCATTCTTAGCTATTCGTTGAGCCAGATTC
>CALGJU010000242.1 GCA_937928685.1 uncultured Granulosicoccaceae bacterium | reverse complement strand
TTTTTTGCTTGTATGGTGGTCATGGGTGGACTTGAACCACCGACCCCAGCATTATGAATGCTGTGCTCTAACCAACTGAGCTACATGACCTTGATAGGAACCGCGTATTCTGGATAGTTGACCCTTTACTGTCAAGCGTACGGTGTCAGAGAATCAAATTTATCGTCAAACATTGAAGCGAAAGTGAACAACATCACCCTCGTTCATCAGATATTCCTTACCTTCAAGACGCCACTTACCAGCATCCTTCGCACCTTGCTCGCCTTTAAATTCGATGAAATCATCATACGCGACAACCTCAGCACGAATAAAGCCCTTTTCAAAGTCGGTATGAATTCGACCAGCGCCGTTTGGAGCAGTCGCGCCCTGCCTTACCGTCCAGGCGCGCACTTCTTTCTCACCCGCGGTAAAAAAAGTTTGCAATCCAAGCAATTCATAGCCGCCCCTGATCACACGATTCAAGCCCGGCTCTTCAAGCCCCAGCTCAGTTAAAAACTCGGTCTTGTCTGCATCGTCAAGCTGTGCGATCTCGGCTTCTATTGCGGCACACACTACAACCACTACTGCACCTTCAGCCTCTGCGTATTCGGTAACCCGCTGCAACAGGTCGTTGTTTTCAAACCCTTCTTCATCGACGTTCGCAATGTACATGACAGGCTTGGAGGTCAACAGATGCATCAACCTTATCAATAGCCGCTCTGAATCGCTCAAGTCCATTGTTCTGACCGGCTTCCCTGAATCGACATGAGCCACTACTTTTTCCAACAGTGCTTTTTCAGCGATCGCATCTTTGTTACCGGACTTGGCGTTTTTACCTACCCGGTACAACGCCTTTTCGGCAGAATCCATATCGGCAAGCATCAACTCTGTGTTGATCACTTCGATATCTGAAATAGGATCAACCTTCCCGGCCACATGCACGACATCATCATCGCTGAAGCAACGAACCACATGCGCAATAGCATCGGTTTCCCGGATATTGGCTAAAAACTTATTGCCCAGACCTTCACCCTTAGAAGCGCCTTCGACAAGACCTGCGATATCAACAAATTCCATTGTTGTGGGCAAGATCTTTTGCGGGTTAACAATGCCTGAAATAGTGTCCAGACGTGGATCCGGGACAGGCACGATACCGACATTGGGCTCGATGGTGCAGAACGGATAATTCTCCGCCGCAATTTCTGCCTTCGTGAGGGCATTGAATAGCGTCGACTTCCCTACGTTTGGAAGGCCCACGATGCCGCATTTAAATCCCATTATTCCTGCCTAGTCTTTGACAATGCCTGACTTGCCGGCACTGCTGGTCTTACCAATTGAAAGGAGCCGCAGCGACTCTCAAACCACTCTATTTTTTGGTGTGCAGGTTTTTCATGGCTTTTTCCATTTCACCTGACACAATATCGGATATTTCCCGCACCACATCATCAATGCTGTTTTGCAGCAGATCTGTCTCTGACTTGGGTGCACGCTGCAAAACAAAGTTCACCACTTGCTTGGCATCACCCGGATGACCGATACCTAATCTGATACGCCAGAAGTCCCGCCCCATATGATTAATGATATCGCGTAAACCATTATGGCCACCGTGGCCACCACCCTGCTTAAGCTTTGCCGTGCCCGGTGGAATATCAAGCTCATCATGAACCACGAGAATTTGTTCGGCTTCAATGCGATAAAAATTCGCGACGGCGTGCACTGATTCGCCACTGAGATTCATAAAGGTAGTGGGCTTCAGCAACCGCACATCACGGTTGCTGATAGTCGCTCTACCCAGCTCACCCTGAAACTTCTTTTCAGAGGCAAAGCTGAATGAATAACTTCTTGCCAATTCATCAAGCAGACGAAAGCCCGCGTTGTGACGGGTTTCTTCGTACTTGGAGCCCGGGTTACCGAGCCCGACAATCAGTTTAATAGACACACAGAATTAGAGTTACCTAACGGTGGATGCCGTTTAGGAATCTCCACCTTCATCAGAACCGGCAGAATCATCCGCTGGTGCTTCATCAGCTGCTGGCTCATCACTTTCCTCTGCTGCTGCACGCGGCTGGAATACGGCGACAATAGCGCGATCGTGATCATCATCACCTTCAACATAGTCAGTGGCTGTAATACCGCTCGGCAATTTAACGTCAGAAAGGTGCAGTGTTTCACCTAGCTTAAGATCGATCAAATCAACTTCAATGTACTCAGGTAAATCACCTGGCAGACAGCTCACACCGATGTCATTTTCGATCTTGTTGATGGCGCCGCCTTCGGTTTTCACGCCAAAGCAGGCTTCCTCATTCAGATAATGAAGCGGTACACGCACAGAGATCGCTTCGTTCATAAGAACGCGCTGAAAATCCATATGCATAACAATCTGCTTATACGGATGACGCTGAATATCCTTGATGATCGCCTGCTCTTCTGAGCCGTCAATCTTCAAGGTCAAAATGTGTGAGAAAAATGCCTCGTGCTGGAAGTGGTTAAGCACTTCGTTATGATCGAGGGTAATTGGCGTGGGGTTGCCACCACCACCGTAGATAATGCCCGGAAACTTGTTTGTTTTACGCAGACGGCGGCTCGCACCTTTACCATAGTCGCTGCGTACTTCCGCGCTCAATGTGAAATCAACGCTCATTGAGAATCCTTAATGAAACCTAATTAAAGGTAATAGTTAAACAGCTAAATCGGGTGTTTCGCGACCAAAACACTCACAGCCGAACAGTATAACAGGGATTTGGCTTACTGCCACAGCTAAACACACGGATGCTGCAGGAAGAGTCACCCTACGCCACGGGAGCTGCAATCAACCGGACGCTCAGTCCATATAAATAGAGCTAACCGATTCTTCCTGGTGGATGCGTCGAATAGTCTCAGCCAGCATATTGGATATTGAAAGCTGCCTGATTTTGCTGCAATTTACGGCTTCTTCAGACAACGGAATGGTGTCAGTGATCACTAACTCATCCACTTCAGAGCCTGTGAGATTATCAATTGCTTTACCCGAAAGCACAGCGTGAGTGGCGTAAGCCACCACTTTAATGGCGCCGTGCTGCTTCAATGCCTCTGCCGCCTTACACAACGTACCCGCTGTATCGACCATGTCATCAATGATGACGCAGGTTTTACCGCTGACATCGCCAATGATGTGCATCACCTGTGCTTCATTGGCCTGCGGTCGACGCTTATCAATGATGGCAAGATCGGAATCGTCAAGCTGCTTTGCCACCGCCCGCGCCCGGACCACACCACCGACATCAGGCGATACGACTATGAGGTTTTGATATTTCTGACGCCAGATATCACCCATCAGCACCGGTGATGCATAAACATTATCTACCGGTATATCAAAAAAACCTTGAATTTGCTCAGCGTGCACGTCAACCGTTAACACCCGATCAACACCAGCAATGGCAATCATATTGGCCACTAGCTTGGCTGATATAGCCACTCTGGCAGAACGCACCCGCCTGTCTTGGCGCGCGTAACCAAAATACGGCATCACAGCGGTAATGCGATCTACAGAGGCGCGACGGAAGGCGTCCACCATGATCAACATTTCCATCAGGTTGTGATTGGTTGGGTAACAGGTAGTTTGGATAAGAAAAATGTCGCGACCCCGGACATTTTCCAGAATTTCTACCGCAGTCTCACTGTCGGAGAATTCAGACACTGTTGCTTTGCCCAATGGCAAGCGCAACTGATCAGCGATTTTTTCAGCCAGAGCCAGATTGGCATTGCCCGAAAATACCATCATATTTGATTCAGACACCATACCCGCCAGGCTTTGTTTGAATTGGTTTCGTCAGAGCCGCCGCGATTACTGCGGCCATCTTCAATAGATGGCTGGGGTGGTAGGATTCGAACCTACGAATGCCGAGATCAAAACCCGGTGCCTTAACCACTTGGCCACACCCCAATCGTTCCAACTATAACGCTTCCCACAATGCCGAACAAATCGGCCACACCACTTTACTACTGATCGAACAATGCAGAACGATCAACCCCGCGGGCAATGAAGCCATCAACCGGAGGCAAAGCAGACAGCACTTTTTGTGCCTGAGCCTTACTGTCGCAAGCCAGGAACACACATGCTCCGGTGCCAGTCATCATTGCTTGCCTTACTTCACCGTTCGCCTTTTTTACATCACACTGAATCGCGACTTGCGACAGTGATTCTAATGCCTTGGCGACCGGCGGGTAGTGCTCACAGACCAGCGGTTGAAACACGTTGCGTAACCCAACGCCACTGTGGAAGCCGCGTATTGTGATTGCTGTACAATCACGTGTCAATTGCGAATGCGAGAACAAGTTAGCGGTTGAGACAGGAACACCGGGATTTATCACCAAAAAATACCGCTCTGGCAATGAAACTGGCTGCAATATTTCCCCTACTCCTTCAGCCCAGGCCGAGCATCCGCGGACAAAAACCGGCACATCAGCCCCTAATTGAAGACCCAGCGCGGCCAGCTGGTCAGTCGTTAAACCGGTACGCCAAATTTTATTCAGTGCTACAAGCGTTGTCGCCGCATCTGAGCTGCCACCACCTACACCGCCACCCATAGGCAGTTTCTTATCAACGCAAATGCCCGCCCCCAAACGACAGTTGGTTTGTTCTTGCAAAAGTCTGGCGGCACGGATAATCAGATTATCGGCTTGCGCCACGCCATCCATCGGAGTGTCAAGCCCGATCGCACCATGATCATTCAGATCAAACGACAGCTCATCACCATAATCGAGCAGCTGAAATACTGTCTGCAATAAATGGTAACCATCATCACGCCGACCGATGATGTGCAGAAATAAATTGAGCTTGGCGGGCGCTAGCCACTTAATATCGGGATTATTATTCACGGCAGAACCTGATGTGACTGTAAGCTACACCGCGCTTCAGGTGCCTACACCCGGTATTGTGAGCCGATCGGTCGGCTGATCCTCAGACCGGAGCCACTTTTTAAACGACAGTTTAATTTTTATCCCATCACCGTCTACAAGGACCGTTTTGGGCAGATCCATATTGTCAACGTTGGTGTAGCGTTCAAAGTTAACCTTCCATTGCGCGTCAGTGTTCTCGGCTACCACCATGCTACTGAGCCTGCCTATTTTATCGCGCTGCACTTGCTCTGCACCGCCGGGCAATCCTACCGCCCAGACTTGCATCTTTCCGATCGGCACGGGCACCCCTAATACGGCCTGCAACAGCTGCTCTGCACTGTCGCCACTGACTTGATCTTTTCTATCAATCAGCACCGCGCCCCGGGTGTTTTTTATCAACTGAAATGCTTGCACACCCAGCGGACCAAAGAGTTTAATCTCATAGCCCTGAGCATCAACATCCCACGAAAAAGAAGCATGAAATTTACCGCGCTCTTCGGATTCAACCGCAATAGAACCGAGTGCACGCCACGGTGTTAACGCTTTGAGTTTTGCCTCTCTCTCTTCCACGGTGAGAGTTGGCACCCGAATTTCTGTATCGGGCTTTGTTCCACATGCAACGGTCAACACTGCCACAACTAATGCTAAAACTAACCTGCTACGCATACGGAAAAGCCATTTAAAAAAAATGTTTATCAACGAATATATTTTTTCATGACACTGTTAAGAAGATCATCATCAGGTGTTTCACTCAAAGCTTCTTCCCAGACTTTAGTGGCATTTGCCTGATCCCCTGTGACCCACAATACCTCACCAAGATGCGCTGCAATTTCAGAATCTGCCATAAGCTTATAAGCCTGTCGCAGTAGCTCTATAGACTTTTCAAACTTCCCCTGTCGATAATACAACCAGCCCAGACTGTCGGTAATCGCTGCATCTTCAGGCAGCAATTTATAGGCTTGCTCAAGATAGATTTCCGCTTCATCAAGGCGTTCATTGCGGTCAGCAAGAAAGTAACCCAGAGCATTCAGCGCGTAACCGTTCTCTGGCTGTACCTCAATCACTTTTTTAAGATCAGA
>CALGJU010000241.1 GCA_937928685.1 uncultured Granulosicoccaceae bacterium | reverse complement strand
GCGTATTACCTTGCAAAGCGCGGGCAGCGCGTGATGCTGTGCGAAAAAGGTGTTGTCGGTGGTGAGCAATCATCGAGGAATTGGGGCTGGGTTCGACAGCATGCCCGTGATGAGGCCGAGCTGCCGATCATGATGGAATCGAACAGACTCTGGCAGGGTTTGGCTGCGGAGATCGGTGAAGATCTGGGTTTTAGACAGCACGGTGTGTTGTACCTTGCAAGCGGTGAAAAGAAGCTGTCCCAAAGAGAATCCTGGTTACAGATCGCAAAACAACATCAGTTAGAAAGTAAGTTGTTAAGTGCTGCGGAAGTCGCCCGTCTCACGGCTACGCCAAATACACAATGGTGTGGTGGAGTGCTGACTGCCAGTGACGGCCGTGCAGAGCCATGGCTTGCCATTCCCGCGCTTGCACGAGCGGCCGCTCGACTGGGGGTGAAAATCAAAGAGCACTGTGCGGTTCGAACTGTTGAGCAAAGCAATGGCCAGCTTACAGGCGTTGTGACGGAACACGGTATCATCAAATGCAACAGAGTGGTGCTGGCAAGTGGTGCCTGGTCATCGCTTTTTACCGGTAATATGGGTATTTATTTTCCTCAGTTGTCTGTGCGTTCTACCGTTGTCAGTACATCGAAGGCGGGCGACTTTTATAGTGGTAACGCTGCTGATGAAAGTTTGGCTTTCAGGCGTCGTGAAGATGGAGGCTATACGCTGGCGCTCACTGATCGAACTGAGCATTTATTGGGGCCTGCTTCATTTAAATTTTTTAAGCCGTTTGTTCCTGCGATGTTACTTGATTGGGATACGCGTAGAATTAAGCTTAAAACGCCGTCAGGGTTTCCAGATGCGTGGCGTACCAGTGGGCGATGGGCGGCTGATCAGGTTTCACCGTTTGAACGCATGCGAGTCCTGAACCCTGAGCCGAACCAAAAGTCTGTTGCAAGAATCGTAAAGCTTGCACGTGAGAAATTACCGGCACTCGGTGAAGTGAACGTAGCGCATAGTTGGGCTGGTATGATCGAAACTATGCCGGATATTGTTCCTGTGATAGACACCGCTGATTCAAGTACGGTTAATATCCCCATTGGAATGACTATCGCAACCGGCTTTAGCGGGCATGGCTTTGGTATTGGCCCTGCAGCGGGAAAATTGATAGCAGATCTTGTGTGTATGCGACCAGTGGTTTATGACTTACAGCGCTTTAGACTAAATCGCTTTACAGATGGCTCACCGATAGTATTAGGACCGGTATTTTAAACAATGATAAAAATAGTAGTTGCTACTCTGCTTTGGACATTCGTCGTGGCATTGTCCGTTGGCGTGCCTGTATTTGCGGCGAGCCATTCGAAAATGCACATTGAATGGAGTGATGAGGAATTCGCCGCTGAGCTTAAGTCCAGTGAAGTATTTCAAGACGCGGTTGATTTCATTAACGATACATTTCGTTTTGAACGGCCACTGGTTTTACAACTAGGGGCGGACGATGGTCCGCTCTATGATCCGCAAAAAGACGTGATTCAAATGCCTTATGAGTTTTATCAGCAGGTAATAACTTTGTTTGCACAATTAGAACCTGATGATGAAGTAATTCAAAAAGAATATGCAGTCGATACTCTGTTACATACTTTGTTTCACGAATATGGCCACGCGGTGATAGATCAGTTTGATATTCCTGTGTTGGGCAGAGAGGAAGATGCGGTAGATGGGTTGGCGAGTGTTTTATTGATTGAGTACTACGATAACGGTGCAGAGATGGCGATTAATGCCGCCGAGCTCTTTGCCCTCGAAAGTGATGATCGTGGATCTTTGCAGGAAGAAGATTTTTGGGATGAACACAGTTTGGATGAGCAACGTTACTACAGCACGTTGTGTCATGTGGTAGGCAGTGATCCTGAACAATACGGTGAACTCGCAGAGTCAGCCGGTATTTCAGAGGAACGAGCTGAAAGCTGCATATTCGAATATCAACAGTTGGTTGACGATTGGGATAAACTGCTGGCCCCTGCGCGCAAATGACTCGGTGCAGTAAAGACGCTTGCATCTCAATCAACAGGGGAAACCATTGGCCTACGGTTATGTGATTGCACAAATAAAAGTGCTCGATCAGGACAGCTATGCTGACTATGTCAAGCGCGTACTGCCGACAATCGAGCTCTTTGGCGGTGAGTTTCTGGTGCGTGGTGGAAAGTCAGAAAGCTTTGAAGGTAAGCCACCTGGCGACAGAAATGTGATCATTCGCTTTCCCTCCTATCAGGCGGCGCGCGATTGGTACGAGTCTGACGCCTATGCACCGATCCGTGAGCTGCGTATGGCAGCATCTACCAGTGTTCAAACGATAGTAGAAGGTGTGTAGTTATCGCCGGTAAAGAGTACAGAGAATAGCCGTCTCGTCCATAGTGTTAAGTTCGTTGAATATCAGGAAAAAATTATCTGGAGTTCTATGGATAAAACACTGTGGCGGCTCAGCGTGGTGATACGATGGCCGCTGATCGGTTGGTCTTCAGGGGTGGTCTTTTTGCTCGATCACCACAGATGTAACGGAAAATAGATTGGTAGTTATATGGAAAACATAAAAAGTATACAACGGCTTTATCGGCTGGAAGCTTTACGCGGTCTTGCTGCTTTATATGTGGTGCTGCATCACACCATTTCTCACAGTACCGTATTGTTTGGTTTTAATGTCGGTATCTTTCTGCGGTTCGGGCAGGAGGCTGTGATTCTGTTTTTTCTACTGTCCGGCTTTGTGATTAATTATTCCTTTCGAAGTGGGTCTGATAAGTCATTTTCTACCTATTTTTTCAAACGAAGTACGCGGATATTTATTCCGCTGTTTTTTATTTTTCTCCTCGGGTATCTAACACTCAGCTATAACGCGGGCCAGTTAATTAATCCTGAGCTGTGGACGCTGTTAAAAAATATATTAATGCTGCAAGACTGGGAGATGGTCAAGCCGGGTGTTCTGGCGGAGCCGTATATGGGAAATACCCCGCTGTGGTCTCTGTCTTACGAGTGGTGGTTTTACATGATGTATTTTCCTATCGTGACTCGAATCAATTCCGGGTTTCGCCAGGCAGCACTGGTATTTACGGTCAGTATTGCAATGGCAGCACTCTATGTTTGGCAACCGAATTTTCTATTTAGATTATTGACCTACTTTGGCATCTGGTGGGTTGGTGTCTATTTGTCCGAGCTGTATCGTGCCGGCAAGCATAATTCGATAAAAGAATTGCTGATGCCGGTAGCTACGTTGGTAGCAATTTCTGCTGTGCTGTTTGTACCGGTCCTGCTGCAGAAGAGAGCAGGCGAGGGCCTGTTGCTTGGTTATCACCCGTTGCTTGAGTTCCGGCATGTTTTTGTTGCACTTGTGTTTGTTTGTGGTGCCATTGTGTGGCACAAAATACGTTGGTTTGGGTTCGATCTTTTGATGAAACCGTTTCTGATTTTAGCGCCTGTTTCCTACGTGCTGTATATTTGCCATCAACCACTAATGGTGCAGGCTACCTATCTGGATTTTATTGATAATGGCATCGTACGTTGGTGGAGTTACCTGGCTATAGTGTTGCTTTTTTCTTATCTACTGGAACTTAAAATATATCCTTGGATACGTGATCTTCTGCGTGGCAAAAGGTCAGCCAGCAACAGCCGTTTGCCGGTAGAGGGTGCGTAAGTTATAGAGGGTTTAGTGCTTAAGGGTTGGCTTGACCACGACGTGACAAAGCAAGCGCGACAATTATAATTGCCAGTGCGATATAAGCGTTGGCCGCTAAGCGCTCGCTTAAAATTAAAATGCCAAATAACACGCCAAACACCGGCACCATGAAATTTATCTGGCTTAAAAAGGTCGCACCACAGCGTTCGATAATTATCAGAATAATCATGGTGGCAATGGCGGTTGAGCCGATGGCCAGAGCCACTACTGAAGCCATGGACGAGACTGATACCGATAAGGCCCAGGGCTGATCAAGTAGCAGGCTGGCTGGCACTATTAGTATGCATGCAGCAATCATCAGGGCGGCGACCATTGAATACTTCGGTAATGCGGTTAGCTTGCGTGTCACGATGGCATTCATTGCGTAGCATATAGCGGCAAGTAAAATGGCCGACTGTCGGAGCGTTTGATCGCCCAGAGTGGACAAGCTTTCTTTGCCCATCAAAACCACAATACCGAAAAACCCGAGTAGTACACCGATCATTTTCCATCGATTTATTTTCTCGTCTGATGTGAATACCTGTGCGAGTAAAATGGTGGCGAGTGGCATTATTGCCATAAATATAGCAGCGAGCCCGGCATCGACCTTTACCTGGCCCCAGCTTATAAGTGCAAACGGAAGTGCATTGCCCAGAAGGCCGGATAAGAATATATAGATCCATATCGGTCCCGGTTCGGGTAGTTTTTGACCTGTGAGCCGCATGATCGGATATATCATCAGTAGTGCAATAACAAGCCTTGCCGCAGCGACCGTGAGTGGTGGTATATCGCGGACACTGATGTTAGTGAAGATAAAGCTTGAACCGAAGATGGCAGCCAGGCCAATGAGTAATATATAGTCTTTCGTGGTGGGGGTATGTGTGCTCACAGGCTCTTATCGGTTGTTTAAGCGGTATAGCTTTCAGGTGCTTAGGTGAGACCAGCCACGATAGGCTGCAATGTGGTCTGCAATGTTATGCACCCGGATGATATCGACTCCCTGCTGACAAAGTTGCATAGATGCGCCAATCGTTGCTTGATCACGCTCGTGGATATCGTTGCTGATGAAAGTCTTCATATACGATTTACGTGAGTGCCCAATTAAAAGGCGAACGCCGTACTGGCGAAACTTTGATGCGGCTTGCAGCAGCTTTAATGATTGCAGCGGATCTTTTCCGAACCCGATGCCCGGGTCGACAATAACTCTGTCTGTCGCGATGCCAGCTTTGTTCCAGTGGGTGAGTTTTTGTTCAAGCCAGTCGCCGACCTCTTCAACAGGATTGCCTGTGATCAGTTGATTGGCATCGGCCGGTACACTCATGCTGTGCATTGCGATCCACTGGCAGTTGCTATCCGCGGCCAGTTCAAGCATGGCTGGATCGCTAAGGCCCGCAACATCGTTGATGTAGTCGACTCCACATTCAATTGCTTTAGCGGCAGTGTGCGGGTGGCGCGTATCAACGCTTAGCCAGGGTCGGATGAATTGATTCTTGTAAGTGTCAGTTGTTTTTTCGATGAATGGGCCGATGCGCTGCCATTCAGTGTCCGGGTCAATGTGTGCCGCACCGGGGCGTGTCGATTCACCGCCGATATCAATTATGCTGGCACCGTGTTCGGTCATGTCTGCGGCGGATTGAACTAGTTGTTGTTGATCGAAATTCGCGCCTGCGTCTGAAAATGAATCCGGTGTGGCGTTGAGAATT
>CALGJU010000240.1 GCA_937928685.1 uncultured Granulosicoccaceae bacterium | reverse complement strand
AACCCGCCAGCGTCAGCGAGGGATACCTAACCCGTCACTCCGCTCAAGCCCCTCAGAAACCAGCCACCACAAACACGTAACCTCACTCCGTCAAACCACAAAGCCCCACAACAAACCCGCCAGCGTCAGCGAGGGATACCTAACAGGTCACTCCGCTCAAGCCCCAATCAGCCCCAATCAGCCACAACCACTGAACCTCACAACACAGCGATTTAACGGCACGCTCTCACCAGAAAGACAACCGATGCATAGCCATCCATACATCGGTCTGCCACCTGCAATTTCTACTAAGATCCTATGACTGCACTGTTCGCATAAACCGATCGCGAATCACTACCGGATCCATTGTGATCACCGGCACTTTAACGTTACCCGATTCACACTTGCAGACGATGATAGTCATCTTGTCACTGGCCAGTGCTTGCTCCATCACCTTGTGCGCCTCCTCTGCCTGACATTCAATCACCTGCTCACACCCACAAGCTTCAGCCACTTTAGTAAGCGAAGTTTTCTTACCAGCGTAGGTAGGCTGATCACCCGTAGATCCATAACTTCCGTTATCAATAATCAAAAGAATAAAGTTATCAGCAACGTTATTAGCAATGGTAGGCAAGGTACCGAAGTTGGTCAGAACAGAACCATCCCCATCAATAGAGATTACTTTCTTTTTCTGCGCCAATGCCAAACCAAGCCCGATAGAAGAAGCCAGTCCCATGGTGCCAAGCATATAAAAATTACTCGGCTGATCATCAATCAGGTGCAATTCCTGACTAGGCAAGCCGATATTACATACCACCAGCTGGTCACGGATTATCGGCGCTATTTCACGTAAAACTTCAGAGCGTATCATTTTAATACCCCTTCCAAAAACTGGCGTCAGTTAATATAGCCACTGGTTTATTGCACATAAAAGTATGCTTTAAAATAGTGTCAAGTTCGTCCGCATCTTTCTCTTCATGAAAGTGATAGGTCGGAATATTCAATTGTGCAAGTAATGCCTTGGTGTGCACCGCCATTTCTACCTGACACGCCACCGGCTCTCCCAACTCACCGCGGTAGCTGATCAACATAGGCAGAGGCATACGATAGTACTGGGTCAAGGTCACCAATGTGTTTATGGTCACTCCGATGGCAGTGTTCTGCATAATAATGGCTGGTCGTTTGCCCCCCATCCATGCACCGGCACACAACCCCATGCCCTCATCTTCCTTGTTAGACGGAATGTGATAGATCGAATCGTTACTATCTATCGCATCAATTACCCCCGCCAATTGCTTGCAAGGTACGGTGGTTACAAACTCAATATCATTAGCAACAAAGTCACTAACAATTTTTTCACTTACGGACACTTGAATCCTCCTGCGACTGTGGTTCGAGCAATACTATACCGCCCGACATTATTTGAAGAACGGCAGCTACTCTGGCTTAAGATCAAACTGCTCGTCCGGAAAGTATTTAGCTAAACGGATATCTGCAGTACGTGCGTGCCCTTCCATTCCTTCTAAACGCGAAATTCTCGCAGTGGCTTCTGCAACAGGCTTTGAGGCCTCACGCGTTGCCTGCTGCCATGTGACTATTTTCATGTACTTATGCACTGATAACCCGCCAGTGTATTTGGCGGAACGCCCGGTCGGTAACACATGGTTTGTACCAGACGCCTTATCACCGAAGGCAACAGTAGTCTCTTCACCAAGAAACACAGAGCCGTAACACTTCAAACGATCTTTCCACCAGGGAATATCCTCTGCCTGCACGGTTAAGTGCTCAGGGGCGTATTCATCTGAAGTTTGTGCCATCTCTGCGCGATCATCACAGAGAATCACTTCAGCGTAGTCACGCCATGCAGCTTCTGCGTTCACTCGGTTGGTTTCAGGAAGATCTGCAATTAAACCCGGCACCAGGTCTATCACACGCTCCGCAAGCGCTTTGTTGTCGGTCACTAACCATACCGGGGAGTTATACCCGTGCTCTGCCTGGCCCACCAGATCCGCAGCTACTATCATCGCGTCTGCTGTTTCATCGGCCAGTATCAGGCTGTCTGTCGGGCCCGCGATCATGTCTATGCCCACACGACCGTATAGAATGCGTTTGGCTTCAGCAACAAATTGGTTGCCTGGCCCGACCAGTATGTCGGCCTTTGGCAAACCAAACAGACCAAACGTCATGGCTGCAACCCCCTGCACGCCACCCATTGCCAAAATACTATCTGCTCCACAAAGCTTTGCAGCATAAACAATGGCTGGAGCAATACCAGTATCTTTGCCTGGAGGCGAACACGCAACAATGTGGCCGCAGCCTGCCACCTTGGCAGTGGTTACCGTCATAATGGCACTGGCCACATGGCTGTATCGGCCACCCGGTATGTAACAACCGACCGAATTACATGGAATACTTTTCTGACCGAGCACAAAGCCCGGAATAACCTCAAGCTCAACATCTTTGACAGTTTGCTTTTGAACCTCCGCAAAACGCTTAACGTTGTCATGAGCAAACGCAATATCGTCCTTCAGAGTCTGCGGCACCAATGCACAGGCAGCGTCGATCTCTTCATCGGTTAATAAAATATTGCCTTGGTACTGATCAAACTTTTCAGCGTACTTAAGCGCCGCTTCATCGCCGCCCTGCTCAATATCATCGAGTATGTTTTGCACCGTCTCACGCACATCAGTGGCATCAGTGGTGGCAGTTTTAGTTGCCTTTTTCAGATAGGTTCGCGCCATTTCTAATCTCTAATTTACACGGTGAGCTGCAACGGGCTGTGCTGCCGAATGTCGCGGTTAGTCGTCACAACCACAAGCAGACAACACACTTGAATCGATTTATTGACAAACAGTGTAAGCGCTTACATTATATCATGCAAGTAGCCACTCCTCATTGGCCCGCAAGGAATACGTTTGTTGAAGCATAAAGGCCCACCCACCCTGGAAGACGTCGCTCGTGCCGCACGCGTCTCCACTGCCACCATTTCGAGATCGATCAATGAGCCAGACAAAGTGGCATCAGACACTCGTGATCGGATAGCGGCAATAATTGACGAGCTGGGATACACACCCAACTTTGGCGGTCGAGTGCTAGCATCCAACCGCAGCAACACCGTTGGGGCTGTCATACCTACAATGGCCAACGCCATGTTCGCCAGTGGTCTACAGGTTTTTCAGCAGGCTTTGTCTGAAGCTGGCATCAACCTACTGGTTGCAAGCTCCGGCTACAACGCGCAAACAGAGCTCGAGCAGATCAAATCATTGGTGGCACACGGCGCAGATGGCTTGCTGCTCATCGGCTCCGCGCGCCCTGCTGAGACCACCCGGTTTCTGGAACTCCGAAAGATCCCGTTTGTTATCGCATGGTGCTATCAACACAATGATGCACGCTGTTTTGCAGGCTTTGATAACGCACAAGCCGCCAACAATATCACCACGGAAGTACTCAACAAGGGACACCGGCTCATCGCCATGATCGCGGGTCATTCAGAGCAAAACGATCGTTCAAAAAATCGCATAGCAGGAGTTATGAGAGGAATACAAAACTTCAGCGAAGACGCGCAACTGCTGTCAGTAATAGAAACCGATTATTCCCTTGAGAGCGGCGGTGACGCATTCGAAACATTGATGAGTGCAAAGACAAAACCCACTGCCATCATTTGCGGTAATGACGTACTGGCTGCCGGGGTTATCGTTCGTGCAAAACAATTAGGTATAGACATACCCAACCAGGTGTCAGTAACAGGCTTTGATGACATTGCATTAGCAAGTGCTGTATCCCCGGCACTTACTACCGTGCGGGTTCCACAGCTTGAGATGGGTAAAGCTGCCGCTGCACTGCTGTTAAAATTACTGGCCGGTGAAAAACCACAAAGCACCGAACTGAAAACTCAAATCATCCATAGGGATTCACTGGCTGCACCAGGTAGTTAATAACGGACCACACTGGTGTGCAATGTTCAGCAAGCATCTCACTATTAGCTACACAACAGCATCATGTGGCAAAGCTTCACAATATGCGTGTGAGGCAACCAGCAATAAAATTAAATCGAAGAGCCCACGACCATGAAGTCGTGGGTTCAGAGTTGCTCCTCATTGCGCGGCAATCACCTATACCAATTGCTCCACAATACAATCCGGAGCGTTAGCCTTGATATGACTAATCGCCGCGGTACGCTCTTCAACACTCGAGTACATTGCACTCGTCGCAACCACCTGTCCATTGGCAGATTTAACGTTAAAAAAATACATACCGTTACTAGACTCTTTTAGTACATACCTTTTGTCTTCTATACAGTTTTTCTTGACCGACTTGATGCCTTTGGACGCACTATCTTTTGCCTTGTAGTTTTCACTTTTCAGCAGCGTTTTCCCCTCATCACTGACGAAAGAAAAACTGAAAGGCTCAGCCGCACTGCTTTTCTTTAACAACGCCTTCATAAGATACTCTCCTGCATGCCAGTACAAACAGGTATTGCGTGGGTTATCCTCATGCTACTTCTCACTCTCCTTTATGATCCAAATGCACTTCCAGCGTACTCTCTCAGGTTCCCATTCGGCGGAACCCCTCGCACGACCGAATGTACGACTCACTAGTATGCTACGCAAGTATAATTACGGCATGCAAAGTGACTAGTCAAGCTTTTTGCGGTTAGGAGTAGCAAAAACCGGGGAAGCACACCGCTATATTGTCGCTTTGTCGGCACCTGAATATTCGTCACTAAGCCGGCTCACAACACCGGATTCGATTTATTTCCAGCCCGGCTGGGCGGCGCTAATCTCTATAACCCTAATCTCTATAACCAATGTCAATACCCGCGGCACCGACGCGTATTCGATCAACGCTACGTCGATGGTGGCCTTAACATAGGCGGTACCGTTTTACAGCCTTCGATAAACCCTGCCGTTGCAACGTTAAAGCCCACGTCAATACCGATATGGCCAGTACACTCTTTGACGACATGACTGGTCGCTATTGCCGCGGCCTCCGCCGCCTGTATCGGATCCAATCCATGCGCCTGCGCTTTTAACATGGCATCAAATTGCAACGCCTTTAGCGATTGTGCTATTTCAAGCTTAGGCTTTTCACCCATCATTCTTTGCGGGCCACCTAGCTTGTCAGTATCAAGCGTGTCATCAAACATCTTCAACGCAGCTGTCATGATCTCTACTAAGTGTGGCGCCTTCTCATCGGCGTCCTTTGACAAGATAAGCGTGCCAGGCTCTACACCTTCAAGCTGCAGATCGAATGAGCGGAACATGAAACTCCCCGCCAGTCGAGCAGCACTTGCTATGGCAGTTTCAGGATGGATCTCACGCTCCTCGCCAGACAAGGTGGCGACTAAATCAACTAACTCACCGACAAATTTACGTTGAGCTTCTGTTACTTGCATTTGGACTCTTCTTTTTTCTATTAAAACAAATAAGAACTGTTCTGATTGGTAGTACCACGGAATACCCAGGTACTACATTTTAAGCGCTTCTCTACCTCATATGTGCAATCTAGTTGTTCCAGTACACTAGCTACCCTCACCATCTTAGCATCTCATACAAGCCCCTGATCGGCGGCACGCTTCCGTCTATTCACTGATCAACACACTATATGAAACTCCCCCCCTCGGGCACCGGCCGTCTATCGCAAAAGATAACACTGGATTCACGTCGCCAGATTGCAGATACTCTCCTAAACGAGAGGAAAACAACATGGCGGCTAAAAAGAAAGCCAGCACAAAAAGAACCAACCCAGCCAACAAGCTGCAAAAACAACTTGAATCGAAGGGCGTCAAATACGCGCTGGCGTCTTATGTTGATGTGCACGGCGTGTCTAAATCAAAGATGGTACCCATCGCCCACCTGAATCGCATGATGGGCGGGTCAGAGCTGTGCACCGGGGCTGCACTTGATGGTGTTCCACAAGACATCAGTGACGAAGAAATATCACCGATACCAGACCCTGCCAGCGTCATCATCTGCCCCTGGCGGCCAGACGTGGCATGGTTTGCCAGTGACTTATACTGCGAAGGGGAAAAATTCGAACCCTGCTCGCGCCAGATTTTTAAACGCGTATTAAGCGATGCAAAAGACATGGGCTATCAGTTTAACTTTGGCATTGAGCCCGAACTGTTTTTGCTACGCGAAGATGAAACAGGCAAGGTGGTACCCGTGGGCGAACGCGATGTACTTGCCAAGCCTGCATATGATGTACGCTCTACACTGGATAGCTTACCGTTGCTTGACAGCATAGTGGATAACCTGCAGCAATCAGGCTTTGACGTATATTCCTTTGACCATGAAGACGGCAACGGACAGTATGAAATAGATTTCACCTATTTTGAAGGACTTGAAATGGCGGATCGCTTTGTATTCTTCCGCTTACTGGTTAACGAGGTAGCACACCAACACGGATGCTTCGCCTCCTACATGCCCAAACCGTTCGCCGACCGCGCAGGCAGCGGCGCTCACTACAACATGTCTCTGGCCGATATAAAAACCGGTAAAAACCTGTTTGACTCAAAAGCGGACTCACGCGGCTGTGATCTATCTGAAATCGGTTACTACTTTATTGGCGGCATACTGAAACACTTGCCGGCCCTGAGTGCAGTGATAACTCCCACGGTAAATAGCTATAAACGTCTCATCAAAGAAGGCAGCATGTCAGGCTTTACCTGGGCTCCCGTATTTGCCTGCTTTGGCAATAACAATCGCACCAATGCAGTGCGCGTACCACTGGGTGGTGGGCGAGTAGAATTACGTGCAGCAGATATTGCAAACAACCCGTATCTTGGTGGCGCTCTGGTGTTGGCGGCGGGGCTTGAAGGTATTCGCGAGAAGATTGATCCCGGTGCGCCACATACAGACAATATGTACCTTAAAACACCACAAGAACTCGCAAAACTCAAAGTCACTACTTTGCCACGCACCTTAGAAGAGGCACTGGATGCTTTTGAAAAAGACCCGTTAGTGACTCAGGTTTTCGGCAAATTGATGAAAGACACCTACCTGCAGTTTAAACGTGAAGAGTGGGCCAGCTACACCAACCATGTATCTGACTGGGAGGTCTCAAAGTATATGAAGTTCTATTAGCCGATATCTACTAGCCGATGAATGACAAAAAAGATCTGTGGCTAGTGCACTGGTACAAATAGAGTGTGCGAGGGATACCTTGCACATCGGGTCAATAAGCTTTGAGCCTGTGTTGATATTGATCTCTTGGGTGGCGTGAGTGACTTTACGTGCTGGATATCCCTCGCTTACGCTGGCGGGTTTCCTGCGGGCTGGATCGATCGCTTACGCGTCGGGCTTCCTGACGGGCTGGACCACTCGCTTACGCTTCGGGCTTCCTGCGGGCTGGGCCGCTTGCTTATGCTTCGGGTTTCCTGGTCAGTGGAATATCTATTGCGTTGGCAGCTACATGGTATTGGGATATTCCCGATGTACATCTGCTATCGCGCTCATCACTTCGTCGCTTAGCTTAATCTCTGCTGCTCCCACGTTTATTGCTAACTGCTCCATTGTGGTAGCGCCGATAATGGTCGATGTCATAAAGGGCCTGCTAACACAAAAAGCCAAGGCCATTTGTGCAGGATCAAGCTGATGTTCCTGTGCAATACTTAGGTAGCGATGCAACGCTTTTATGCTGTGCTCGTTATAACGGCCGGTTAAATCTTCATTCATACTGCGCCGTGAGCCTTGCGGGATTGTGCCGTTTTCGTATTTGCCAGTTAACATACCGGCAGCCAATGGTGAAAAAGCAAGCAACCCTACCTTTTCATTGTGTGCAAGCTCGGCAAGATCAAGATCAAACAAGCGCTGCAATAAACTGTATTCATTTTGGATACTGACCACGCGCGGCAGATTGTGATCATTCGCAAGCCGTATGAACTGCGCGGTACCCCAGCAAGATTCGTTAGACAATCCGATATGACGAATTTTACCTTCACTTATCAGTGAGGCCAACGTGTTGAGAATTTCGTGTATGCCATCAAGTGTTTCCTGAGTATTTTGCGTACTCGGGTCGTAGCTCCATGACTGCCTGAAGTGATACGTTTTACGGTTGGGCCAATGCAATTGGTAAAGGTCAATAGTGTCTGTTTGCAGTCGTCGCAACGATCCTTCTAGCGACTGACGAATTTTTTCACCGCTAATCGGCTTACCGTCACCGATCCACTTCGGGCCATTGCCTGCCACCTTGGTAGCCAGCAATACTTTGTCGCGCTTACTCGACTGAGCAAGCCACTGACCGATAATAGATTCGGTATCACCATAGGTTTCCGCAGAAAGCGGCGTGGTGGGATAGAGTTCAGCGGTGTCTATAATATTGATGCCGCGCTCTACGGCATAATCAATCTGTGAAAAAGCTTCCGCTGTGGTGTTTTGCGTGCCCCATGTCATGCTGCCGAGACAAAGCTCGCTAACTTGTATATCAGTGGTGCCTAAGGAGTTGTATTTCATAATTTATGAGAAGACAAAGTCATTGGTTCTGAAACTTAAAATCAGTCTACCATCGAATTCCACCCTCATGAAACCTATCTTCTCAGCACTCTGGTGCACCAGCAAAAAGCATTGGAGGCTACATTAAAACCGTTGATCTGAAATTTACGTGTCAACAAGCACACTGATAATCCAGATCACCAAAACCACAATGCTATTTAGTGCTTAAGCAGTAATGCAGGTTGAAGTCGCTACTGCAATTTACTCAAGAGTTTTAACAACTGTTTTGACTCCGCTTTGGTTAACGGATCTACGGTCTGTTTTGTCACTTCCAGCGCATCCGGAATAGCCGCGCGTATCACACGCTCACCCTTGGCAGTCAGCTTAATAAGCTGCCGCCGTGCATCGGTAGGATCTTTTTTGCTATCGACCATTTTACGCACACGCAATCGGTCAACAACACCTTTGATGGTGGCTATATCCATAGCACTCAGCCGCCCTAACTCGTTTTGCGATAAGGGTCCGCACTCCAAGAGCTTAGCCATTGCAGCAAACCGGGTCGGGGTGAGATCAGAGGGCATTTGACTGGTGAAAATACCAGAGTGGCGCTGGCTGACTCTTCTGAGAATATGGCCAATTTGATCTTCCAGGATATAGGTTTTCAGCGGTTTCATATACGACGAAGATTCAACTTGAGGTATGCATCATGTGCACTGTGGATTAGCACATTACAAGGTATCAGCTCAGAACAAGCTGCCGTGATAATCATAATGCGCGCTGGGCACTCAATACTTGACCGATCCGAATATATAGTTAGTATACAAACGAGAACAGGAACATCCATAACACTCATTTAGAGAAGATCAGATGCCCGCCACAACCAAGCAAAAGCTAGTAATCACAAACATAGCACAAATCCTTTCAGGCAAACTGGAAGAACCATTGATTGACGGTAATTGCGTGGTATGCGAAGACGGAATCATTACGGCGATCGGTTATGAAAAAGATCTTGATACCTCGCAGGCAACAACTACCGTTAAAGCTAACGACAGCTGGCTCTGCCCGGGACTAATCGACAGCCACGTACACCCGGTAATCGGTGACTACACCCCACGGCAACAACAGTTGGGATGGATAGACTCCTGCTTGCACGGCGGTGTCACCACCATGATATCCGCCGGTGAAGTCCATGCACCTGGTCGCCCTAAAGATATCGTTGGTCTGAAAGCCATGGCCATTGCGTCACAGCGATGGTACGAGAACTTTCGACCGTCTGGTGTAAAGATGCTGGCCGGCGCACCGGTGCTTGAAGAAGGCATGGAAGAACACGATTTCAAAGAACTGGCAGATGCGGGCGTCAAACTACTCGGAGAAGTGGGGCTTGGATCAGTCAAAGCCGGTGAAACTGCAGCGCAAATGGTCAAATGGGCTCGTAAGTACGGCATTCAATCAACCATCCATACAGGCGGTCCATCCATCCCCGGCTCGGGACTCATAGACAAAGACGTCGTGCTTGAAGCAGATGCAGATATCATCGGCCACATTAACGGCGGCCACACTGCCCTGCCTGACAATCAAATCACCTGTCTGTGCGAGAGCTGCAACCGGGGCATAGAAATTGTCCACAACGGCAATGAGCGCGCAGG
>CALGJU010000239.1 GCA_937928685.1 uncultured Granulosicoccaceae bacterium | reverse complement strand
GCGTAGTATCGCCAGTTAAAGGTATCACCAGCGCCTCTCCAGACCCGCTCATCTCTATCGATACGCTCGCATCCTTACTTGCAAGCGGAACACGTACCATAGTCAGATGCCGCGGTAAACTCTGCCAACTACGAGTGTCAGCTTCCTCAAGCGCATAAAATAGCAGCCTTACCAGCCCGCCGGCGATCTCATCCTTCTCTTCAACGGCATCAGCAACCGCATCCTTCAGCACCACTCTCGCTACAGCCTTGGCGGTCAACTTAGCACCGCGCTGCGCAAGTGACGCATTCACTAAATCACCCAGATCACTCGCTACCGATAAACATTGGCAGCGCTCTCCATCAACCAGTGCGTCAAATCCCGGCGGGGCCGATGGATACAAATAGTACCGGGGAAAAGACAGTCTCACGTCATAATCAGTGTGCAGTGAGCCGGAGAGTTTTTGCGGTATAAATCCATTCGATAAAAAAACAATCGCTTCGGCTTCCAAGCCATTATTTTCATATGCTGCAAATTGCCCCGATGCCTGTAGCTGATTTTTATATTCACGAGCATCACTGGCAAAGCCGAGACGACTGGCCACACGATACAACAACCCAGTAAGTGATGAGTCATCAGGCAACTGCTCGGCAAGTTTGCGATATTCGATATAGGCATCATTGAGTTGGCCAGAGGCTTCAAAACTCAGCCCGATGAGCGAACGAGTAAAGTGATCCTCTTCAAGCGCTCCACCATGTTCAGCAATACGTGCCAACGCACGCCTTGCTTCAACCGCAGCACTATCAAACTTACCCAGTGCAAGAAAGTTCATCATTAAATAACTGTGTACCCAAAGACGCTCACTGTATTCACCGGTGTAGCGCTTCGCCCAGTCATTGGCGAGCAACGCTTTAGCCTCACTCCCCAAACTGACGTAGTCATAGTCATCCAGATAGTCAACCGCTGCCAGCAGCTCACGGGTACTGCCTGCGTAGTCTCCCGACTCATGCAGAATCAGGCCTTTTTCCAGTAAATACAGCAACCGGTCTGATGAAGATACGACGTCACTACCAGAAAGCGTTGCAAGCGCGGCAGAGTGATCTCCACTATAAAACTGAGACCTGGCCTGATACAACGCCGATGTACTGCATGCCGTCAATGTGACGGGTACAAGCACTATCAGCCAGACCCACAAGCCCCTGAACACTACACCTTCCTTTTTCAAAGCCACTACGCTACCAACCAATGATTGGTCGCGAGGACTCCCGTGCAATTTCGACCTTATCAGCCCAGGCGATCGCCCCTGTCTCGGTATTGGTCAACTCGAGATTCAAGCTGTAGTGCACCAGTTTTTTCTTGGTCAGTCGAATCTGACGCGGCTGTTTTTTTACGATAGATCGAAGCGTACCGCCCAGAATATAGTCAGCACCAAGCTGCCGACCCTGTGCAATGCGTTGTGATTCAGAGACGGCACCGGTTTTCTGGAAATCGGATTCCTCATCGATGTTAGCGCGCTGAGCTTCATTGATAAGCTGATATTTACCTGACTGCACCAACGCAAGACGGATGTCATCACTGATACCACTGGTATTAATATGCTCTGAGGTTTGATTGCCTATGCCGTAACTGATAATTACCGGCCTCACATTTGAGCCATCGACAAAATTGACCAGATTTTCGCTCAGATGACTGACGATCAGATCTTTGTCAGAAAAATCGTAGCTGGCATCATAATGCACCTGTGAATCAGGATCGATAGTGCGGGTTGTAGCGCAGCCACCCAGAGCGAGCGAAAGAGCGACTGTCATCACTCCCGCTCTTATTAAAGACCCAGTCAGCGACCCGGAATGTAGTCGCACTGGATTACCTATCATTTTTTCCATCATCAATTCCCCGGAATGTTCTGTTTATTTAGTGATCATCTATGTTATGCAATAAGCATAGGCCAGCGGTGCATGGATAGCTGTAACAAAATATATCCAGCCCGGCGGAAGTCAGAAAGTCATCAACTCAGACAAACAATATTAAGCAAAGTGTGCATTGAATCTCAGCTGAAGCAAGACTCAGCTACAAACAATGCCTGTAGAGCGATGATTCCCTTAAATATAAGCAAACATTACCACTACGAAGCATGGCTGTTTGAGCAAATGAGAATCACTCACACCGACATTACAGCCTTTCCACAATAGGCGATCCCACATAAAAATCACAACCTACCCGCCGATAGCGCAGCAACAAGCAACGGCACATCCGCCATTGCTTACCGTCACACCTTTGGGGGGATATAAATACTGTGATGATTAAGACAATAACCACTGGCGTTTTCGCCATCTTGCTGGCAACGCTAACCACATCATGCGCAACCGGTACACCACCACTACAAGAAATGGCATTAACTCAAACATCCATTAGAAATGCAGAAGCTGCTGGTGCTGTTGACTATGCTTCAAAACCATTACGCGCCGCACAACAAAAAGTAGCCATCGCGCAAAGACTTATAGACCGGAAAAAATACGACAGAGCAAAAAGCCACCTTGCGCTGGCCATCGTTGATGCCGAACTGGCTGAAGCCTCCGCCGAGGCGAAAAAATCAGCACTTGCTGAGGACGAACTTGCTCAAAGTATTGATCTCATGAAAAAAGAAATCGAACGCGCACAGGGACAATAGTGCGTCCTTAACTTTAGAGATCAATTTCAAAAAATAAGCTACTAGAGTTTTGTCTTGCAAAAGACGGACTTCAAGGGACTACCATGAAAGAAAAAAACGTTATCATCAAAACCAAACTGTCTATTGTCATTGGCTGTGCACTGCTCGCAACTGGATGTGCAGGTAAAAAGCCGAATGCCCACCTCGACTCTGCTCGCAGTGTCTATGAGCGGGTAAGTTCAAGCGATGTAGTCAACGAGTTTTCCACCGAAGATCTGAATGTTGCAAAGTTAAAGCTAGACGATGCCGTTGACGCCTGGAAAGACAAAAAATCCAAAGGCGAGATCAATAAACGGGCTTACATCGCTGAGAAGTATGCACTGATCGCAGAGCAACGTTCAACGCTTTTGCAACACCAGGCACAAATTGAAAATGGCAAACTGGAACGCACCAATGCTCAAATGGATCTGCGCGTCAATGAGGCGGACGCTGCTAAAAAAGCGGCGTTAGACATGACTGCCAAAGCAGAACAACTACAGAAAGAAGTGCAAATGCGTGAGCAAAAATTGCAGGCACAGCTGGCAGAAATCAGTGAACTCAAAGCGTTGCAGGCACAAAACACTGATCGCGGAATGGTGTTAACGCTCGGTGATGTATTGTTCGACACAGGTGAGTCAACACTGAGAGCCGGCGCTATTAATAACATTAATCAGGTAGCTGCATTCTTGCAAAAGTACCCTGACAGAACGCTACAAATCGAAGGCCATACGGATAGCACCGGAGATGATGAATTCAATTATAATTTATCAACCGACAGAGCGCTCGCCGTACGCAGTGTGTTACAGGAACAAGGGATTGACGGCTCTCGCATTGTAGCTCGAGGGCTGGGGGAAAACGCACCAATCGCAAGTAACAGTGTGGCCGAAGGCCGACAACGAAACCGCAGAGTAGAAATCATATTCAATCAGACTGAAGATACCCTGCTTTCTGGAATCGACGAGTAAAGCGGTACATCCCCTCTTTCACTCACCGTGACTGAGGGGATAAGCTCAAGTGTCAATAGTTACCGGGCCCTGCTCCATACAACAGGTGTACCTATAGCCTTTAGAGACGCAAGCATCGCCGCGGAACCATACACAAACATGAAGATCAACGTGGCCACCGGATTGCGCATCATGATGATAAGGCTCTGACGATCAAGCTTCGTTCTACTGTTGTCGTTGACAGCCAGCGTGGGGAATCTATTTCTGAACTCCCTGTTTCCACGTATCCATCTTGATCGCACTTTGATGAGCGTGAAAAAACCCTGTGGAATCGGCCACTCATAGGTGGCCTGTGTTTTCACACGCTGACAGGAAGCGAACAGCATCCGGACAAATTTATCATCCGAGTGAATCGTTGGGAATGCGCCCCACTGCTTTCTGCCGGACTCATTAACGGCATAACAACCGATGCCAGTGACTGCATCACGAATATACGGTAATGATCGCCAGATCTTGCCATAGGCATTGCTGAAAAAAGATTCACCGACCGGGATAGATAGTTCGCCACTGACGTAAACCGGCACGGGTGCCTGAAGCTCAGAAACCACCTCTGTGATCAAACCCGGACTGCAGATCACGTCGGCATCAAGATACAGCCGTGCGGGATACTGCGCTTGCGCGTCAGCCAGGTTTAACGCCTGATTCTTGTTACCAATAGATGATTCAAGCACTCTCACTTCATAGCCCTTGCTTGCAAAGCGAGCCACAAAGCTCTGCCCAATCGACACCGTGTTATCAACACAGCCATTCGCTGATATCAATATTTCAATCGGACCGGCACAGTCTTGCGCAAGCAAGCTTTGCAGGCAATCCGAAATAACAGTTTCTTCGTTGAAAGCAGGAATAACGATGGTAAGCATAAATCTGGGGGGCCATGGTGTGGCTGAGCAATAGCAAGCTGTTGAGTATTCAGGCTGCTGCTCGCAGGGACAGAGGTGAATACTGCCTTATAAGTGATTATCCAGTTGTAATACATTGCGTCTGTGCCCCCTAAAATCACGTGTCTGGCCCACACAAGGCCTTGTTTTTTCAAGCTCACAAACAAACCACCACCACATAGGACTTACAAGAGACGATAAATCAGTACGCCTCGACCATGCAAATTTCACCCAACCGCAATCCAAAGGCACTGCACAGACACCACGCACCATGAAAACTTGACGGCAGCCACCAACACACAGGCAAAACCAGACCGTTCACTGTCGGCTCCGCACCTAGCTGATATGTATTGAACAAATACAGTGTGCATTTGAGAGTTCGTCATTTGATTTGCAACAAGGCGAAGCTCGCAGACAATAGTTATTCTCTTTTCAAGAGCTTCAACGCTGTGGCAAGCC
>CALGJU010000238.1 GCA_937928685.1 uncultured Granulosicoccaceae bacterium | reverse complement strand
ACGCATCGCTCAGAACATTGTGGGAATGCAGACGAAATCGACCAGAGCCTGCAAGCAGCAAGCGAGCGTTGGAGCAAACTACGCCACCCTAATAACCTTTGTATTGTTCGATAGCTCTTTCACATACAAAATAGCACATTGGCGGTTCGCAAGATTTAGCTTACAATTAGCCTATGCGGCGACACTCCGACAATGAGTGACTGCAAACTGCCGCTTAAACCGCTTGAAAGAAATATAGTACGCCTATCCCAACTCTTGATAATTGCAGAGCATAGGACTTAAGATCACCAAAACAAGGATGTTATCTCTCAATGCCAATCACAATAGCTAGCGCCTCACGTACATTCGCCTCCCTATTGATTTCAATGTTGCTCGTTTGCTCTGGATTCGCAAACACGCAAGACATGCTGGCCGATGGCTGGCAGCTCGATAATTCCTCCTCAAGTCTTAAGTTTCAATCCATCAAAAAAGGCACCACCATAGAAACAAGCAGTTTCGCGAATTTTGAAGGATCGCTTGATCCTCAGGGCGCGGCCACAATTGTAATAGAACTTAATTCCGTAGATACCAAGGTTGACCTACGGAATGTCCGAATGCGTTTTCTTTTCTTTGAAACATACAAGTACCCAACCGCTACGGTCACAGCCCGTGTTACTGAAGAAGTGATGCAAGTTCTGCAGAAAAAGCGGCGCTTACAAATGCCCATAGAGTTCGAGCTCGATCTTCACGGAGTTAAAAAGACACTAACAGTCGAAACAGTACTCACCATGTTCGCGATCGATCAGATCTCTATCGCGTCGCTATCACCAGTAAATATTGCCGTTGATCAATTTAATTTATCAGAAGGCATTCAAAAACTACAAGAGGCAGCTGATGTCACTATCGTACCATCCGGAGCCGTTTCTTTTGACTTGACCTTTAAACGCAACGAAAGCACGGAAACTAAACAGCCTGAGATTCAAACCACAACAGACACGATAACGCCCGCATCAACAGCACTCGAAACAAAAGGCGATTTTTCACTTGAGGAATGCGCTGGTCGATTCGACATACTGTCCCAAACCGGCGCTATCAATTTCGCTTATGGCGGAAGTGATCTAGATAATAACAGTAACGCTGTACTGGTCACTTTGGTAGATATTATACAGAGATGCCCGGAATTAAATGTTGTTATTGCTGGTCACACAGACTCATCGGGCAGCGACGAGGTCAACATGCAACTATCTAAGGAACGCGCCAACAGTGTAACGGAATACCTAAGAGACAATGGCATACCTGGCCGTCGACTTCGTTCTATCGGTCATGGCGAGAGCCAGCCGTTGTTTCCGAATACCACCAAGAGAAATCGGGCTAGAAATCGCCGCATCGAATTTAGTATTGACTAGGCACCCCTACCGCTCATCGCTCCGATAGAAACCATACTGATTGTCATGCTTGACAATCAGTATGAACCTGCAACGATTTCTATTTTTAGATTAAAGACACTTAAAGATAAACTCAAAATGGATTTTGACTGTTGATTAAACTGTCACAGAATCGAAAAGCGTCAACAACCTGTGATATCTGCGATGAGCGGCTATCACCACTGGAGCTCCATCGTCAAAAAGACAATGAGCACCGCCATTGTAATTCATATCAATGCAAAAGCTTAGCGAGCCAAAAAGAACACATGCTCCCAGAGCAATGGAGCTTGCACCTACATCATCATCGGCTCGCAATGCAAGCTGAGAGAATTAGAAGCGAAAAACATAATCAACAGGTATTGTTCGTTGATACAAAGGAGAAACGAGAGCACGAACAAGTAGCTAAGCATGCATCGAAAAAGTATTCCGAGCCCTCCGCCAATACACTTTTAGTCTCACTCCCAACCGGACCTTCTGCGAGCTCCAAATTGCCCGGTGTGCGTAAAGAGCACTACATCCAACACTTGAAAATATCTATGAAGGAGTGCTTATCAGAGCAAACCTTACCGTTGCAAAAACAGGGCTACGAAAATCTCAACCAACCAACCGAGTTAGAGAAAGCTCCAGATTTTTGCGCAACCTGCAAAGGTGGCTGCTGCACGATGGGTAAAAACACAGGCTATATTTCCGCAAAAACGTTACAACAAAGCATCGCAGCGAATCCGGAATTATCACCAAGTGAAATAGTAAATAAATATATATCGTTCATACCACAAACCAGTATCACTGATTCGTGCATCAACCACGGCACAAGTGGTTGCACCATACCGCGCGAATGGAGATCAGACACCTGTAATCGTTTTTTCTGCAAACCAGTAAAGAACTATTTCGAACAACAGAAATATAAAAATCCACCAAAAAACACCATTATTGTGCAAAGAAGCTGCACGCACTGGAACCGTTACGCATTGGATCAAGAGACAACGGTAACTAATATTATTTATTTTCACGCACCTGAAAATATCTCAAACATAATACCACTAGACGTATTGGACGAAACATAACAGTCAGTCCTCAATACACTTTCTGTAGGATATAACACCAACATGGCAGTATTTCTGACCGCAGTAGTCACCACGATATTTTTCCCCAACCAGCAGGACCCTTTTTCATACTAATTGCGTGCTCTCGAAGACCAACAGCTGGTACAAATGTTTGTCCCCCGGCCATTACAATGTTTGTAAATTCCAGAATCGCACTAACCTCTCCAGTGCCATTGTCCGCTTTAAGGCTTCTTATTCTAGCGTCCATTTTCTTTGACTTACTTACCAATGTTTTCACAATTCCATACTTTTCAGGGTTCGACTCAGTTAGCTGATTGACCGCTTGCAGGTTGCGATTCGTAATTGCACGCGCGAGCTGATTTAGTCTGAATTCTGCCTCTCCAAGTTCTTGCGGCGTAATCGTACGCAATGCCTGCTCTTGTTTCAGCCTTGCGTCTTCTTGCCTTTGTTGTTCCTCCTGCCGCTGTAATTCCGCCTCCCACTCTTCCTTTTGTCTCTGCTCCTCACGCTGTCGGCGCAACTCCTCCTGTCGCTTTTGCTCCTTTTGCCTTTTTTGTCGCTCCGCCTGTTCCTGTTGTTCGTCTTGTCGTTGCAGTTCCTCTCGACGTTTTTGCTCTTCTTGTCGTTGCTGTTCTTCTTGTCGTTGCAGTTCCTCTCGACGTTTCTGCTCTTCTTGTCGTTGCTGTTCCTCTCGACGTTTCTGCTCTTCTTGTCGTTGCTGTTCTTCTCGACGTTGCTGCTCTTCTTGTCGTTGTTGTTCCTCTAGTCGTTGCTGCTCTTTCTCGCGACGTTGCAATTCATCCTTTGTTCGCTGCACTTCTAGTCGTTGACTTTCTTCTAGCTTTCGCTGCTGTGCCTGTCGTTCCAACTCATCTTGTTTTGACTGCTCGTCCTCTGCCTGTCGTTGCATTGCCTCCAGACGGTTCTTTTCTTCATCTTGTCGCTGGCGTTCTTCTTGCCGCTTCAGTTCCGCTTGTTCTTGCTTTTCCTCTTGTTGCTGCATAACCCGCTGTTCGAGCGCCTCTTGATTTCGCCGCTCTTCCTGTGATTTCTCAGCCTCATTGAACCGTTTTATATCATCTTGTTGTTTTACAGTTTCTTCGTCTGTTGATCTTTTCTCCTCATTAGACGCAGAAATATTCGTCACTGACCCAGCACCGTTACTAAACGCATCATTATCTACATTCTTCGCTGGCACAACACCAGATCCTTCTTCAACAGAACCTGATTGTACTAATTCGTCATTGCCATTTCCGCTAATAAAAAACCACCCCAAACCTGCCAGTAGCACGCAAGCCGTTCCAACAATAACAGGCAGGAAACCGGTTCGTTTTGACGACACCACACTCCGCTCTTCGACAAGGTTAGCCGACTCCCACGGTTCCTCGGATCTAAGAGAGATAACAGGTTCTTCTTGAAGTTGATTAAAGCTATTTGATCGCTGCCGGACCGGCTGCACACGAGTGGCGTCTCCTCCCTGTGTTGACAAAGCCGCTTCCGAATCGGGCGAAAGTACTTGAGATCTGTCACCAGGGCGCTTCGTAAACAACACTGTCGCGTCGTCACTGACGGTTGGATGGGCCGTCAACGCTACCCGCCATTGAATCAAAGTAGTGGGCCTATCTGCTATTTGAGACTCTAGCCCCCAATCGATTGCCTCAAGAAACGGGTGGCTATAATTGGATTTTCCCAGCTCAGTTGCCGGCTCTAAAGGGTCATCAATAGTCGCAGCAACGGCAGCCAAACGGCTAGTAGAATTGGGCGGCGTTTTGTTAGAAATGGCAAAATAAAGCGTTGCACTAAGGGCATAAATATCAGTCCACGGCCCTTCTTCAAGCCCGGATACCGCATGTAGCTGTTCTAGCGGGGAATATCCTGGGGACACAAACGCCGTATGTGTAACTTGCTTCTCTAGCAGAGCAGGCCGGGCACATCCGAAGTCGAGTAATACAGGATCACCATTTTTTCGAATTATTATATTTGCGGGTTTAATATCACGATGGAGAAACCCCCTTTCATGCACCTGTTGCAACCCATCCGCAATTTTTAAAAAGATCTCCTTCAAGCGTGGCTCTGGAACAACGTAGTTCCGTGCAACGTACTCTTTGAATATCTCGCCTTCCTCGTACTCCATAACAAGGTAAGCAGTTTTATTTGCTTCAAAGACGGTTAATATTCTAACCAAATTAGAGTGATTAAATTTAACAAGTGTTCTTGCTTCAGAAATAAACCGGGTAAGACCCATGTCATATAATTCTAGCGCGTCATTGTCTACTGTATGAAGAGAGTTGTCCGGATTACGATGTACCTGAGCATCAGGGGCATACTCTTTTATTGCTACCAAGTGATCAAGGTTGGTGTCAGTGGCAAGATAGGTTATTCCAAAACCACCTCGCCCTAAAACACGCTCAATACGAAACCACTGTAGCATTTCGCCTTGCTGTAACGGTTGTGTCATAGCGTTAGAGCACTATTGACTAACATCACATACTTTCGTTGCTTACTATTGGCATAAATATGTATCAATTTTCACTCACTCTAAACAGGACATGTCTTTGTCGAGTGGTATGTATAGCAATGGCAGCGCCAATGAAATAGGGTTATTTTTTCAAGGAGTGAATTAATCCAAATCTCTGCATAACGATAAAGCAAGCAATCTATTGAGGCACCAAACGAGCCGTACCAAAGGTACGTGGATCTACGTCAGACCTGTCATTATAACCAATCCAAACTCCGTTATCATCTCTGAGCCCCCCGTTATCATCATCTGTAAATTCAACATCAAACCCGAATGTTTCACCAACCGTCATATTCATACTACTTATTGGGAACGTAGCTCGGAGTTCATATTGGCAGGAAGAACTGTTATTAAAAAAATTAAAGGTTATGCATTCACCATTGGGACAGCCTGCATTCTGCGCACCCTTCGAAACAATCATCTCCTCGGTGCTTCGCACGAATGCTATTTGGTAGTCATCTACACCATCATAAGTCCCAGTGTCATTGTTTCTACCGTCAAAAAACATAAATAGTGTATCGTCATGCCAATATTCTGCGCTTGACTCACTCAATGTTCTATCCTGCCCGCAAACATACACCTCTAGATCCACACCATCGTGCCAGACAGAGAACCGTGTTTGGGCATCAACTTCTACCGGATCACCAGACACGTTACCGTCCACACTATCATTAAGTATAGTTACATTCGCAGGCTGAAAATCAGCTGTCGAGAAAGGCACTTCCAAATCAATAGCGGACAACATATTCCTATTCTCTCGTGCCTCTACCAGATTTGTCCGACCGTCCTGATCAAAATCAAAGCGATCACCTGTAGAATTATAGGATGTTACAGAAATAGCCGACTGTTCCGCCGCCACTGTCGTTTCAAAATCCGCTAACAAAATTCTATTCCCCTCTACTATAGCAAACCACGACAACTGGATATCATTGGCTTGATCAGCAGGTATTCGTATGTCGACATTCACCGAATCCACACTATCTACAGGAACATTGCGAACAACAGCACCGTTCACCGAAACCTCAAGCTGCAAATCTCTACTGCTTACCGCTTGTACGTGCCTTATGTCGGAAGGTATCGGTACTACCAAGTTGTTTTCACCGGCATTTATAGTCGTAGAATCACTATCACAGCCAGCAAATAGCAGCACCAAAAGAGACAAACACGTGCGTATCACCAAACTAGACTTCAAGTTTTCTGAAAATATATTCACAGCCACCTCTATTCTGGTACAGCAGTTGTAATGGTAAGCAACCGCGTGCTGGGCGTACTCGTAGAGTTTGTATTGTCGGCTGGCTCGCCTTCATCACCACCTCCTCCCGCCAAAGCCACTAGCCCGCCAACAGCAAGAGCCCCTAAAACGATATACATCATGTTGGACTTCTTAGCTACTTCCAGTGCAATAGGCGAATCCGGAGATCCTTCCAGAATTCGATTACCGTGAATATCAACCACCTCTATATAGTAATTGATGCCTGTGGCTTTCTTTTCCGTCTCCAAAACAGTTGAATATTCATCGCCTGTTTTTCTGTCCATCGATTGGGACTCGTAGACGCCGCTTTGAGTAGAACGATGAAAGAGGGTAACGTTTTCAACCCCACTATCGTCCTGAGCGATAGCTACAATCTGTAAGGGATCGCCAGGGCTAAACTGAAGAGGAACAGTATGCTTTAGAATTGGAGGATCTAAATCTAGTGTGGTCTGTGCTATTGAAACAGTCGACAGACCTGCTGCAACTGCCAACAATACTAAAAAAAGAACTTGTCTTTGTCGTTGGAAGCCGGACAACCAATCCATAATACTTTTTCCCTGTAAATTACCAACACACGCTCCATCTTGGAACGCGTAAACCTACCGTGTACCAGCTTAAAAGTTACTCATCTCTGTAACCTATGTCAAGCTGGAATATTCGTCATCACTCTTTTATCTCGAGCGAGCGTCATCAGAGCAGGGATCTTCCTTGATTATAGCCAGAATTGCTAAATCTGGCTGAATGGAATAATTACCGGCATTCGAATAAGTTCGGATTTTGCTCTGTTATCTTTAGCCATAGGAAAACGAATACAATCCAATAGCGTCAGCCAACACCTTATGCTTCATCAGTGGGATAAACGATCCTTTTTACAGAAAGCGCGCGGAGCGCTCCAGTCAAATTCAGAATTAATCTTTACTGTAAAACGAGAATTCGATCTTTGCATTACCAGCTTTAAATTATATTTCCATGGACGCTATAGCGCCATTAGGGATTACTTTGAAGGCAGTTTGAAAAACAACATTTTTTCAATCAAACGAATTACTGACTGTCTTTTACATAAGGAACGAGAGTGCCGGCAAAAGAATTTCTCGTGACAGCAGCGCCTGTTTGGTGCTGTTTCGACACGTTGTAGTTTGAGCATCAATCAGGCAGTATCAATCAAAAATTTTAATGTGTACGCCAACAGCAATTGGGAATTGATTCACAATTAGGCACGGAGCAGTGATGACATCACTACAAAACAATTCACACCGGCTTATATTTCTACTAGTTGGCGTTTTACTTTCTTCAGGAGCTTACGCTATGGCTGGACTATTTGGGTCTTACATACTTTTCTCTGACGTTAACGGCACAATATATATCGACAGCAAGCCATGCATCGGCGCACGATTGGAACAACGTGTCAGAAGCCCGTATGGAGAGGACCAGGCACAAAGCACTGAAACAAATGCCGATGGGAGATTCAGCTTCCCTGAACTGACAGAAAAAAAGAGTCTGTTCAGTTTTTTGCCAAGTGAGTTCGCAGCCTCACAGGAAATAAAAATATATTATGAGGGAAAGGAGTACTTGGCGTGGGCACATTCAAAACGAAGTGCTGAGCGAAATGCCGAGTCAGACGGTAAGCCACTAAATCTGATTTGTGAGCTAAATAAATCTCCTGACGAAGCCGACAAATACAGTGGTATTTGTAAAATAGTCAATTAGGACAAGAGCTGCTCACCTTCGCTTGAGCAGATCTCACTGGAAGGAGCCAGTTAGAAATGAGTCGACCACTTTCACCCACCCTTGCGTGCAGCCTTGCAGATGGTTCCTACGCCACCCGTGCATCATTAAACCCCAATCGCGATGCCGCAGACCGTGCTGGTGCAAGCTCGAGGTCTGCCTTTGACATCGACAATGCTGCCATTTTTAATGGTAAAACAGGCTTAGGCACAACCACCAATTTCGGCTTTTGTGCTTTCGGAAAATCAACAAGCCGCCAGAGCGAATGCGTAATCGCCGTCCGCGGCACTGTAACTCCTTCGGACTGGCTTACAGACGGAAGAATGGCAGGCGCCAGGGGTCCAAATGGATTTGTGGTACATCGAGGCTTCAACAGTTTAAGTCAGGCAATCTACCCCCAAATCGAAAAGGCTCTGCAAGGTCGAAACCCGAGCACCATCCATCTGGTCGGCCACAGCCTGGGCGGCGCAACAGCCACCATCATAGCCGATGCATTACAGGGCATAGCGCAGATCAAGCTGTACACATTCGGTGCTCCCAGAGCCGGGTTCGCCGATCACGCCGCCTATCTTACCAACGCCATAAAACCCGAAAATATATATCGGGTTTACCACGATACCGATCCGGTCCCGATGCTTCCCATATTCCCGTACGGGCACTGCCCTGCAGGTGACTCCGGGTTATTGATAAAGGGCTCAGGCATGATCATTTGGCCTGGCGCGCACAAATTGGGGCAATACCAAAATCATTGTGCAGCCAGCTGGAGTTCAATGAAAACAATCAACCACCGGCGGTTTTCACTTGAAACTGTTGATGACGTCTTGCAAGAGGCTGGCGCTCTTCCAGGAGGATACCTCTCGTCATTGTTAATGCGTTTAATTGTCAAAGCATTGGGAATGATTCTAGACTCCGCCGGTGTGGTAGTTGGCCTTACGTTACTGGGCGCCGCGACCATTGCAGATCAGATTGTTTATGCATTAATGCAAAGTGCTTCAATAGTGAGCACGTCGGCAGAGACAATGCAAAACCTTGTCCGCCAAATCATGAGATTTCTTGGATTATCGATTCAGGGGACGGTCAACGTAACTAAGTCATTTCTTGAGTGGTTAGTCGGGAAATTGATTAGAACAATGGTTTCACTTGCTCGACAGGCGACTAATACGTTTAATACTTAGGCTACAGTTGCCTTCACTGCCACCAAGTGAATTCTAAATCTGAACAGGGACAATCAAATGGCAGGTAACTCAAGCAGAGTTTCAACCGGTTATGACACACAGGGGCAAGCCTGCTATTCGACCTCCCGAAGTTCGACAGGACTGCATTTTGGCGATAGTAAAATGTCTTATCCAATCCTACCTGCTGATACACCGGGCACTGTGGGCTTCAATGATCTCTCTTCGGCAGAGGCAGGTGTCTGCTCGCTTCCAAACTATAAGAACTATCAATCGCCATCATCCAGCTCTGCGTGGTCCATAATAAGTAGCGTTTGCCACGAAATCGACAAATATCCCGAGCTTACAGGTGCCGGCGCTATTCTATCATTACCGGGATCGCTGCCCATATTGGTTAGAGATTCAGACCACGCAACTGGCCTTCGTACTTACGTAGAAATCACATTAAAAATCAACACTTCACTACCCCCTGTTGAGCGTACCTGGTGGCAAAGATGGAACGGTGTTATTTTGAATTGCGGTGGAGCTGTTGTGAGTTGGGGCGGCGTAGTTGTTAGTGCTGGGGCCGCAGTGCCAACAGCGGGGACGTCAACAGCGTTAATGGTTGTATCCTACGGATCTGCTGTAGCCACCACAGCGCAATGTGGCTTGGCAGTGGCCAAGGAAACTAGTGACGATTTCGCAGAATTTATTCAAACTGAAGACGGGCAAATAATTAATACGCTTGATATTGCGTTGGATATTGTGTCATTGGCTGGTGTAGCTGGCGGTATAAACGCATTAAAGAGTGGCGGTAAAATTCTGACAACTTCAAAGTATGCTGCGCACCTTAACAAGGTACCAAAAGGGAAATTAATAAAACACCTTAAACGATTAGAGAAGGCAGAAGCTGACATTTCGTATTTCAAAACCGCTGTAAATCAATTGGTAAAAAGCGGAAAGGTTGCAAATCCGGCA
Organism: uncultured Granulosicoccaceae bacterium; assembly: GCA_937928685.1. Taxonomy (GTDB): domain Bacteria; phylum Pseudomonadota; class Gammaproteobacteria; order Granulosicoccales; family Granulosicoccaceae. The sequence continues at coordinate 3,263 of CALGJU010000238.1, read as the reverse complement.
AAGAGAACACTTAGTAACAATCTTCTTAAGCGGTCGCTACCATATATAACGAATACGCTAAAAAAAGAAAAGATCGCCGCTCTAGCTGACGGTATCAGCTCATCAATGGCTGTAATTTCCAGTTCCTATGGCGGAGTGGGCAGCCTGGGATCTGGTGTAGTAAAGTACAGCATAAAAATACTACAAGAGTCTGTCTTCAAATAAACAAATAAAGGCAACTTGAACTAGTGGGCTGGCTTTTTGGAAAGTTCGGTAACACAGATCAAAGCCACAGCAGCCCGTGCTGCGTTAAAAAAAATCGACGTAGACCCCTGCTATGCCTGCATTTTTTCGCCTTGCTCTGACGACTGTGGCTGTGAAATATTTGTTACCGAACTTCCCGCACAGCCCACTAGCCACCGCTGAGGAAACTTTCGAGCGTACTCACAAAAGCATTTGCGTCTTCAGCACTCGTATATGCATTAACCGCTTGTGATATCTGTATACCATTACGCTGCCCTGATAGGAATACCGTATAGACAACACCAACTCGTGAGAAATATCCGCTTGTGACCGTTACCTCGCAAGTATTGTCGAAAACAAGCTGCAAACGACTTACCACATAGCGATGTCGAAGGAGACATCGGTCTAGATCAACGCAAATTGGATTCCGATGCAACGTAATAAATACACGATAGCATAGCGCAGTACTAGCAGGGACTATAAGGATTAAGCTTATTGACGCAAGAATAAAAGCTACCGTCCAGTTAGGAGCTGCAGCAACATGGTACAGAGTATAAATTCCACTTAACAGCAACAGGTACCACATCAGCCTGGAAAGCGAGCCTGAAAGAAATCCAGTGTTGCGGTTTTGCTCAAAGGTGAGCTGCCTTGATTTCATGCCTTTTGTCCTTGGACCGCACACCATAATCAAAAAGCGTCCACAAGGTATGTAAGTTATTACGCCTTATTATATGCGCTAACTTGTATGAAGGATACTCAAAGTTAATCAGAATAAAACCATGTCAAAAGCTTTAATTTCGTAACCGAATTTTCCTTTTTTTAGGACAGCAACGAAGTTCCACCATATTCTACGCTGCACTACAAGGACATATATCAAAGTATCACCCGCGGCTTAAACACAGGGGGAGATTGTCCAATCTCGCCTGTCACTATCCGCCTATATTTGCTATCGCAAAAAAGCCAGCTACTGACAACCTATGCCGCGAAGGTTTCCAAACGTGCTCGTTAAAGTGCCTTTGTCCGGGAGTCAACTTTCCTCCCGGAAGGTTCTTCAGCACAGTTAGCGTTGGATCAAAGTCACTTTCAATCACTGTGAATTGTGTTGATTTTAATAGAACGCTCTTCAACAGACCATCGAATACAAACTTGCTTGGCAAATACGGCACGGGCAATTGAATTTCTTCATCACCATCTTCCAGGTATTTCTCGGGAGGCTGCTCGGCTTGGCTAATTCGTGTGATTGCATCCATTACTTGCAAATCATTTTCTCGATCTAAGAGGGGTAAGCTGATGGCTAGTGGCGCTTGTATAGACACAAACTGCTCAAATAGTGCAGTAGCTTTTGCTGCAGTGGGCTGCATTTGGTAATTCTTTACCAATAACAAAAACACCGGATCAAGGAATTGTGTATAGATACAATAACCAATCAATTTGATCATCCCATCACCACCTCGTTCGAGGACATTTTGGACGTCTACCGACACGCAATTCTCCGTTAGTTCACTTTTATCTCGTGAATATGATTCGCTATTAATCATTTTAGACCAGCATGTTCTGAGCATCAAAATCGGCCATAAAAAAAATCACGAAACCACTGCTTAGACCAATCTGAATTCAGTGATACATTGCCCGATGTAATGAGTCGCCCCACAACCTCGCTTTATGCTAATTCATGTGAGTAAATAGGTCTCAGCCACCACAAACGCATAACGGTTCCAGAACACCATATGCTTCACACTAGCTTAGCTGCAACACTCCCGGTTCTGTTTACGTAGCGCTCAAATTGAGCTCACAAGGCAGTCCACAACGCTTAGAACGTTATACCGTACCCGAACCTCCGCAATGATTCAGATCGAAAGAGAGGTCTGTTCCTGCTGCCGCCACCAGCCTACCGCCCATGAGGATTGACCTCCCATAAGACTTTGCCCCTGCGGCATCATAGCTAACCACACAATCTGCGGGTTGAAAGACAGCCTGAACCGGCAGATGCACATTATAGTCACCGACATTTGGCCAGGCACCGGCCAAATGGTTTTCCAATAGAGCCTTGGCCATACCATATACCATGTCTTTAATATTAATATTCTTCAGCCGGATGAAAGTGGATCGATTGGACCCAGTAAAGATTCCAAGGTTCCCCGCTGCCACCATCTTCGCTGCGTCAAAACCAGCATTGGTCAAAGAACCCTGTCGTGCATCCCAGGTATCTCTCGACGACTCACCCTCGCGCAACACATGCTTATCATAAAACGTGTTATTTGTAGCATGAGAGAACAACGTGACTGACACGTTATAGGGGGCTGCAACTCCCGGTTGTTTGAATTTGCTACAAGCAACGTAAATTATACTTTGGCCTTTACCTTCTACCTTCTTCAACTGCATTATTGTAACCTCCATGTAAATGTGGTGACTGAAGACGAATCATTCGTCCATGAATCGCTCAACTCAGATCCAAACTAACCAATAGAATGACACTACCTGTGTTTTACACCATTAGATCAGCATATTTTTTTCAACTATTGGTACTATTTAGTATCCAATAAGACCCTAGCTTTATTTCGGTAACGCTATCATATTAGTCACTAACGAAACCAAGCCACCAAGCGGCACCGGTGCCGTCAATTTCCACTGCAGCACTTGTGATGATCCGGGTGGATAATAATTCATGATTGGTGTGTATGAATTTTTATAAAGATCCTGTTGGTCAATAAATCTCTCTCGCGCTGTCATCGCTTCTTTCTCAAGACTTGGCAATTTTTTGCCGTCAATCTCTCGAGGAGTATCGTCAAAAACGTTGCCGTCGGGGAAGGCGCAAGTCAGTTTGAATTCAACTTCATCACGTTCAGGTAACCTTGCAAGTGAGTACACGTAGCACATGTTCCTGAGTTCGAATGGCCGAAGCCCCAGCGCACTTTCAATTTGCAACGCTGTTTTACCGACCAGATATTTTTCCTGGGTGACATAGCCCATCACGCTCTCATACTCAAGAAGTGACTTTCGTCCAGCAGGACTGACCACTTTGACTAAACGATCTGGTCCGG
>CALGJU010000237.1 GCA_937928685.1 uncultured Granulosicoccaceae bacterium | reverse complement strand
TTTTCTATTCACCGGGCTTGATTCCAAATTCCACGATTACGACCAGTTTTTGCGCGTGCGGTGTTCTCGGACTAGCTCCTATCTTCTTTAACGAAAAGGATCGTAATAGCTGGCCAAAATATCACGACCGCAGTAGATCCTAGTTCTTGGATAAGCTCCTGGTCAGTCTCAACGGTGCCAGTCAACACTAACCACGATGCAAGCAGCGGATCACGAACGGGGTGGCTCGTCGTTGAGAAGCGGGCTTTATCATATTCGGCGCTTTATCTTTCGGCATGGGCTCTTCCACGGCCGTTTCACGGCTCCCGTGTCACTTTTCTTGCAATTGTCCCTCAAGTTATGTCAATATTTGCATATATATTGAAATATAAATATGAAAAATCTAAAAAACAGTGCTGAAAAGGTGAGTGAGCTGCTAAAGGTGTTATCCGCACCTAACCGGCTACTTATCCTGTGTTATCTGGCAGAAGCGGAATTAAGTGTGGGTGAATTGTGTGAGCTCGTGGGAATGAAACCTCCCTCTATGTCACAACAATTATCACGGCTAAAAATCGAAGGCTTGATCGCGGCCAGGCGGGAGGGTCAAACAATTTTCTATTCAATCGCAGATGAAAAAATAAAAAAGCTAATGGCTTTTCTATATGACAACTACTGTCAAACCCCGGAATGAGAGGTGAACTAACGCATGCATGAATTTATTTTGGCCCTGTTGGGGGGAGCAATGATCGGGCTCGCCGCTGTTCTGTTAATGGCGAGCAACGGCAGCATTATGGGGATAAGTGGTATCGCCAGCAGGCTGTTACCGCCCGTGGCTGAAGACTGGAAGTGGCGATTAGCGTTTCTTGCAGGGGTTGTAGTAGCGCCTCTGCTGATGTTGCTGCTTACAGGGACTAAACCGACTGTACAGATCAGCAATAGTCTCCCATTACTTGTGGTGGGGGGCTTTGTAATGGGCTTCGGGACGGTCTTCGGTAGTGGCTGTACCTCTGGTCACGGTGTGTGCGGTTTATCAAGGTTTTCTGCGCGTTCTATGGTTGCAACAGGCGTGTTTATGTTAACTGCATTTGCCACGGTGTTTGTCACTCGACACGTCATAGGGGTCTGACTGAATGAAATTATTAAGTGTATTTTTATCTGGCTTGCTGTTTAGCTTCGGGCTGATTGTTTCAGGGATGATCAATCCTGAAAAAGTGTTAGGCTTCCTTGATGTTTTCGGTGCCTGGGATGCATCGTTAGCCTTTGTTATGTGTGGTGCGGTAATTGTCACAACTATTGGCTACCGACTTGTCTGGCGGCGCGCCACTCCGTTATATGCGGCTTCCTTTTCGCTGCCATCAAGAGCAGACATAGACGCTCAACTATTGGTCGGCCCCGCGTTGTTCGGCATCGGTTGGGGTCTGGTGGGATTATGCCCGGGGCCTGCATTTGCAGCGCTTACTACATCGGTAAATGCTGCAGTGGTATTTGTTGCTATGTTGCTCGGAATGGCATTAGCGCGCACACCGTGGGGAAGCACCAGGCTTTTAAGTGGTGCAGCCGCTGCTGGAAGCCAAACTCATGACAACGCCTGATGTGACTGCTTTTTTCGATGATACGGTAAATCCGGTCAGCACTGTTGTCATAGCGCTATCGACGAAAATCTGTGTTCTTGCAGGCTCTTTAACGGCTTGCGACAGTGCCTGCGTTAGAACTACCGCTGCGCAATGAACGTATTGCGCTATCTTCCGTTTCTCAGCTGGGCACGCACCTACAATACTAGTGCGCTTGGAAACGATGTTACTGCGTCTCTGATCGTGACGGTCATGTTGATACCCCAGTCACTGGCCTATGCCATGCTTGCGGGCTTGCCGCCGGTGATCGGGCTTTATGCGAGTATTGGACCGTTGTTGGCCTATACACTGTTCGGCAGTAGTCGCACTTTGTCTGTCGGACCTGTGGCGGTCGTGTCGCTGATGACCGCTGCAACGGTAAGTCAAATTGCCACACCCGGCAGTCCGGAGTACGCAAGTGCGGCGATGTTGCTGGCTTTGCTATCCGGCATTTTTCTTTTTGTATCCGGTTTTTTACGACTGGGTTTTCTGGCTAACTTGTTAAGCCATCCGGTCATCTCGGGTTTTATTACCGCGTCCGGTATTCTGATAGCGATCAGTCAGCTAAAGCATCTATTGGGCATAGAAGCTCACGGCCATTCACTGCCTGAACTGCTTGGCTCTATTGTGCAGCACATTGGACAATTCAATGTTATTACATTGGTATTGGGCCTCAGTGTGATTGGATTTTTACTCTACAGCAGAAGCGCCTTAAAGCCACTATTAACGAGGTGGGGCTTATCGGGCTCCATGATAAGCGCTATAACCAAAGTGGGCCCGGCGCTCGCGGTGATTGTATCGACTCTTGTCGTGGCACTGATGAGACTTGACGAAAAAGGTGTGAACGTTGTCGGTGATATACCGAGTGGTCTGCCTGGTCTCACAGTGCCGGTGTTCGACGCCGCACTATGGCAAAAGTTATTGCCTGCGGCGCTGTTAATCAGTGTTATCGGTTTTGTTGAATCTGTGTCTGTGGGTCAGACACTGGCAGCCAAACGTCGGCAGCGTATTGACCCGGATCAGGAACTCATCGGTTTGGGTTCAGCCAACCTTGCCTCTGCTTTCTCTGGTGGCTTTCCTGTGACCGGAGGGTTTTCCCGATCGGTGGTTAACTATGACGCTGGGGCGCAGACTCCATTGGCCGGTGCTTTTACCGCGGTCGGTATTGCTGTTGCCACGCTATTTTTAACTCCGTTGTTTAAATACTTACCTGTGGCAACGCTTGCAGCAACGATTATTGTCGCGGTACTCACGCTGGTTGATCTTGGCGCTATACGCCGCACCTGGAATTATTCAAAAAGTGATTTCATAGCGATGTTATTAACCATTCTGGTGACTCTCGGTGTTGGTGTAGAAACAGGGGTTATCACCGGCGTGTTGGCTTCGCTCCTGTTGCATCTTTGGCGGACCAGCAGGCCTCATATTGCCGTGGTCGGACGTGTGCCCGGTACGGAGCATTTTCGAAACATTCATCGCCATACGGTGGAAACAAATGACACCATATTATCTGTGCGAATTGATGAAAGTCTATACTTTGCCAATGCCCGCTTTCTTGAAGATTCGGTGTATCAACTGGTGGCCGATAACAAGCGTGTTGAACAGGTGGTGTTGGTATGTTCGGCGATCAACGAAATTGATGGTAGTGCGGTGGAAAGTCTTGAAGCAATCAATGAGCATTTGGCAGAGTCGAATGTGAAGCTGCATTTATCCGAGGTTAAGGGCCCGGTGATGGATCGCCTGAAGCGATCACATTTCCTTGAGTTGCTATCCGGGCAGGTGTTTTTTAGTCAGCACGAGGCAATGGTGCATCTTGACAGAGATGCTGCTTGAGTCTTACCGGGGCGGTGGTGCGTTAACCTGTATTATAGACACTGTGGGATATAAGCTTACAGTGCCTCTGCCATCTGTAAAAGCGTGCAAAACCGATAATCTATCTCAGGCCTTTCTTTAACGACAGCAGTGGCACCCCAATGATCGCTGTTGGCGAGGTTTTGTCTGTCAATCCAGGCTTTGCTGAGGCCCGCCAGTGTGGCAGGTACATGATCATGATGAAGGCTTTGTGCAGTGTGCAGGATTTCATCCGGGTTGATGGCAAGATCCGAATCTATGTGCTGAATTAAGTAGTCAAAGTTTTTTGCATTGGGTTTGTAAGATCCGATATCTTCAGCGGTATAAATGGCATCAAATTCCACCCCAAGTTTTTTATTGGACGCGGCAAATCCTTCACGATGCACGTTGGAAAGAATAACAAGTTTGAAGTGTTTTTTTAGTAGCCGCAGCGCATCTGCAGAGTCGGGGAAGGCCGGCCAATGTGGCACCGATTGACCGAATGCTGCATTGAATTGTGCATTGGTTTTTAATTCAAAGTGCGTCGCGAGTGTTGCATGAACTTTTGTAAGAAGTTCTGAATAAACCATGTCCGGAGTGTGTAGTTCCTGTGCTGTTTCAATGGTTGCAAATGCTTCAAGCCCGACAGAGCGGGTAATATCGTCTCTTTTGTTATCAGCGATCAAGGGTTGCATGGCATCCCATATGCCACTTTCCCAGTCAATCAGTGTGCCGTAGCAATCAAAGGTTAATGCTTTATATTCTGAAATGGGTTTGGGCGTTGTTATGATCTGGCTTGTGTCGAACAGACGGTGCACTTCGGGTTTTTGCGCAGAGCGATATTGTTCCACTCCATAGACAAGCCATCAAGTAGTAACAATCTGCCTGTTAAAGGGCGGCCGAAACCAGCCAGCACTTTTATAACCTCAGCCGCCTGTATTGTTCCGATTATGCCGACGATCGGTGAAAGCACACCTGTCTGTGCGCAGGTGTCAGCGCTTTCGGAATCACTGCTGTACAGGCATCGGTAACAGGGCAGGTCTGGATCGTGACCACAGAATACAGATACCTGACCATCAAATCTGATTGCCGCCCCCGATACCAGGGGCACTTTGTGTTTTACGCAGGCTTCGTTGACGGCAAAACGGGTAGGGAAGTTGTCACTGCCATCAACGACAATATCGCAGGCAGAGATCAGATCATGTAATGAGTCTTCGTCTAACACCTCGTCTACAGTATCGATTTTTATACCCGGGTTGAGCGCCAGGCAGGTGGCTTTTGCGGAGTGGGTTTTTAACTCACCGATACTGGCGGTTTGATGGGCCACCTGACGCTGTAAATTGGAAAGCTCCACCACATCAAAGTCAGCCAGTATTAAATGACCGACGCCAGCTGCAGCAAGATACATGGCCACCGGACTGCCAAGGCCGCCAAGGCCAACTATCAGCGCGGTGCTGTCGAGCAGTTTCTGTTGTCCGTCGGTGCCAATGTCTGCCAGATTGATATGGCGGCTGTAGCGTTCTGTTTGTTCTTTATTCATGATTATTTGCAGCTGGAGTCAGTTCGTGGTGCGAGCATGTTGTAGGATGTCCGGATGAATCTTCTTGCCCATGCCCTTCTTGCCAATGGTGATCCCGATCGTATTGTCGGGCAGCTATGTGGTGATTTTGTTCGTGGCTCCCACCTTGACGCGTTTCCGGCGACGATTCAAGCTGGAATCCGCTGCCACCGTGCGGTCGACTCATACACAGATAAACATCCCATAAATCTCGAAGCCCGGAATCTGTTTGAAAAACCGCATCGACGATTTGCGGGCATTGTGGTCGATGTGGTGTATGACCATTTTCTGGCCAACGAGTGGCAGCGCTACCATGATACCGCGCTAGCCAGTTACACAGCAGGCGTGTCAGAGGCCTTATCTGCTCGGCACGATCTGCTGCCTGAAGGCCTGCAACGATTTGCGATGCTGCTTGAGGCAGAAGATACTTTGCATCGAAATCTGCATCGCGATCATATAGAGCTCACATTGCAGCGTATATCGCAACGTCGCAAAAGCCTGGCTCCACTGGCTACCGTCGCCGCCAGCCTGTGGGTTAATGAGGCGGCATTGAAGCAAATGTTTGATCAATTTTTTCCGCAGCTGGTGAGCTACACTTATGAGTTCCAGCAGCAGTACACTTCGGAGAGTCACATTGGCAGATAATTCTGCGAAAAATCAGAATGCCGATACGGGTGTTGTTTCTGCATTTCCTGTCGATTTACAACACCCGTCGCTGTACATCAACCGTGAGCTGAGTCTGCTTGAGTTCAATCGTCGGGTACTCACCATGGCGCGTGATCCGCAAGTGCCGTTGCTTGAACGGCTGCGATACCTGTGCATCTGCAGCAATAATCTGGATGAATTTTTTGAGATTCGCGTGGCTGGATTGCAGAAGCAGCGTGATAGTGATGGCCGCGGTACCGGACCGGACCAACTCGGCCCGTCTGAGCAGTTAGATCAAATTAGTGCGGTGGCCCATCAGCTGGTGAAACAGCAGTACAAAATGCTCAACCAGGAACTGTTGCCAGCGCTTGCTGATCAGCAGATTGAATTTCCACCAGTCAGCGACTGGTCAAAAAAGATGCGTGCCTGGGCCAGTCATTTCTTTGATAGCGAATTGTTTCCAGTGTTAAGCCCAATGGGTCTTGATCCATCCCATCCGTTTCCTCAGCTGACCAATAAAAGCCTTAACTTTATTGTCAGTCTGCGTGGGGTGGATGCCTTCGGTCGTCAGGCAACCAGGGCCGTTGTGAGAGCGCCGCGTTCGCTGCCGCGAATCATCCCTGTGCCGCATGAACTCAGTGCAGGTAAATCGCAGTTTGTATTATTGTCTACCATGATCCAGCGCAATATGGGGCGCTTGTTTCCCGGGCTGCAAACCAAAGGCGTTTATCAGTTTCGCCTCACCCGCAACAGTGATCTGTATCTTGCCGATGATGATGTTGCCGATTTGCGCCTGGCGCTGCGTGATGAATTGAATGCTCGTGACTATGGCAATGCCGTGCGTCTGGAAGTAGGTGATGATTGCCCCGAGTCTGTAGTGCAGTTTTTACTGAATGAGTTTAAGCTTGCGCCACAGGATCTGTACGTTTGCAACGGCCCTGTGAATCTCAGTCGCCTGCAAAGTCTGCCGACAATGCTGGATCGGCCGGAGCTTAACTTTGAAAGCTTTACACCCGGTGTTCGTAAGTCCGTGCCTACCGGGAAAAAACTATTCTCAGAGCTGAAAAAGCGTGACGTATTGTTGCATTACCCCTATGAATCCAGTCATACAGTGGTTTCTTTTCTGCAAGCCGCCGCGCGTGATCACAAAGTGCTGGCTATCAAGCAGACCTTGTACCGAACTGGTGAAGACTCGGCCTATGTTGATGCGCTTATAGAAGCAGCACACAACGGCAAAGACGTTACGGTCATTATTGAGTTGCGCGCACGCTTTGATGAAGAGGCAAATATTAAGCTGGCGGCAAGGCTGCAAAGAGCCGGTGTGCAGGTGGTGTTTGGTGTGGTGGGTTTTAAATCGCACGCAAAAATTATGCTGATTGTGAGGCGCGAAAAAGGTGAGATGATGCGCTATGCGCATATTGCCACCGGCAATTATCATGAAGGCACCTCGCGGCTCTACACCGATCTGAATATTTTGACCCATAACAAACCCATCACCGGTGATATTCAAAAGATATTTAATCAGCTTTCAGGCCTTGGCAAAGTTGCCAATGTAAAAAAGATATTGCATGCACCATTTAACATGCATAGCAAAGTGCTGAAGCAGATACAAAAGCAAACGGAAAGAGCCAGGCAAGGTAAGCCTGCTTTAATCAGGGCGCGGCTGAATGCACTGAATGAACCTGAGATTATTCAAGCCCTGTATGTGGCCTCCAATGCGGGTGTCAGAATCGACTTACTGGTGCGGGGAATCTGCGCACTTAGACCCGGAGTCCCGGGTGTATCTGAAAACATCCGCGTGATTTCTGTGGTGGGGCGCTTTCTTGAGCATGCAAGAGTCTATTCTTTCGGTCCTGCGGGCGAGGAAGAGGTCTATCTCTCAAGCGCTGATTGGATGCCCCGGAATATGTTTCACCGGGTAGAGGTCGCGGTGCCCGTACTGGATGACAAACTGCGTGCAAGAGTGTTGCACGAGTCTATTGATGATTATTTCAAAGACAATAGTTTTGCATGGGAGCTTCAGCCGGATGGCGGCTACCAGCGGTTGAAGCCGGCGGAGGGTGATATCAGATTTTCTGCACAGGCTGAGTTGCGTAACAATTATCGAACCCAGTCGCATTAGTATGTTGCGGTACCTGGAACGAGAATGAAGTCGGTAATACACGGCTTGCCACTCGCTCACGCGTCGGGTTTCCCGGGTGCATGTAAATTCCCCGGTTTAGTAATGTGCAGCAGGCGTTTATTCTTGTCCGGCCTCATTGCCCATCCATAGTGTGGCCTATCGGTGGATGTGCTTTGAGGCTGTGCAAAAACTCCAAATCCGGTAGGTATCTCCGAATAACTGCCGCCAACTACAGCCCCACGATAAACCCGCCAGCGTTAGCGAGGGATGCCCAGTACGTAAAGTCACTCACGTCTGCCTAGAGAGCACTATCTAAATCAACGCAGGGGGCATAAGTGAGCGGCTTGACGAGCTAGACATTCCTCGCTCACGCTGGTGGGTTTCCTGATGTGTTGAGTAACGCCTGCATATATCGAGTGCCACCGACATCGTAGGAGGCATAAGCTGAAAGTGGGTGGGCAAGAATACCGAATACGCTAGATGTCCCCGAAAAACTACCGCCAACTACAGCCCCACGATAAACCCGCTAGCGTTAGCGAGGGATACCCAGTTCGTAAAGTCACTCATGTCTGCCTAGAGAGCACCGTCTCCATCAACGCAAGGGACATAACTGAGCGGCTTGACGAGCTAGACATCCCTCGCTCACGCTGGCGGGTTTGTTGATCGGGAGCTAGGAGGCTGTCCGAGAATTAGGATCTACTGCGGTCGCGATCTTTTGGTCAGCTATTACGATCCTTTTCGTTAAAGAAGAATAACTATTCGCCTCTAACGATCGAAATATCTGACTCAAAATCTCACAACCTCGCTACGACCCTAGTTCTCGGACAGACT
>CALGJU010000236.1 GCA_937928685.1 uncultured Granulosicoccaceae bacterium | reverse complement strand
TAGGGTGGTATAAGCGCAAAGCGCATCCACCGTTTTAATCATTGGTGGATGCGCCTGCGGCTTATACCACCCTACGAGATACAACGGCCCCTCAAGCCGAGCAGTGCTATTGCAAGACATACAGCCCCTTGGGGTGAACTCAAGCCACGGCGCGTAGCGTTTGGATTTTTCCGTGCTTGCACCGCAATTTTTTTCTCATGCTGTAAATATAGAAAAATGGCAGGAAGCGGTTTTTTGTGCGACACCACTCAATTTAGTTCGAGCATTGATAATGTACCCTATGTGACCCATAATTAACCCATTATGGGTCGTGAAGGATGCAAAATGGCTACACCACACCATCCCCCAGCTGTGGTCAGACGCACTCTGGTCAAATTGGGAGGTGACATTTATGACGCTCGCAAACGGCGTAAGCTTTCCGCGCAAGTCTTAGCAGAACGGGCGTTCACAACGCGAAAAACACTGGCACGGGTTGAGTCTGGTGATCATCGAGTGGGTATTGGCATTTACGCGTCAGTGCTTAATGCGCTCGGCATGGTTGAATCGCTGGCAGATATTGCCGATGCCGCGCGAGATGAAGTTGGCCTCCGATTAACAAGCCCTTCGCGCGCCCGCAAGTCGGCTGCTGACAACTAGTTCTATGACTGAATCCATTGAAACGTGGCTAGATACAGAGAAGGGCGTTGTACGTGTCGGTACTTTGTATCGTGAGCCGAGCCGTGGTCAGGAAACCGTAAGCTTTGAGTACCATTCCGAATGGCTTACTCATTCGCATCGCTTTGCACTGGAGCCTGCATTGATGGTGGGTAAGGGTAGATACTACCCGGAGCAAGGTCGAGCAATGTTTGGAGCTCTGGCAGATTCAGCGCCCGATACCTGGGGGCGGCAGCTCATGCGGCGGGCTGAAAGGCGGCGCGCTGACAGTGAAAATCGTACCGTGAGAACACTTCAGGAAACCGATTATCTTCTTGGTGTTAGTGATCTCTCAAGGCTGGGCGCTTTACGATTCAAGCAAGCTGCTGCTGATGAATTTCAAGCACCTGTTGAGGCAGGTGTGCCTGGCTTCGTTCAACTGGAAGCGCTTTTAACTTCTGCGCGACGTATTGAAAATAACGAAGAAACAGATAAAGACCTGAAGCTTATTTTTGCCCCTGGTTCATCATTGGGTGGCGCAAGACCCAAAGCCTCTGTTAGTGATCGTCATGGGCGATTGTGCATTGCCAAGTTTCCAAAAGACACAGATGAGTACAGCATCGAAACTTGGGAGCATATAGCGCTATTGTTAGCGAAAGAGGCTGGTATTCATACAGCCGAACATGAGCTTGTTACCGTTCAACAGAGGCCTGTGCTTTTGTCTCGGAGGTTTGATCGAATGACTGGCAGTCGTGTTCCATTCTTGTCTGCTATGTCAATGATGCAGCTGCATGATGGGGATCGATCCAGCTATCCGGAGATAATAGATGAGCTAGGTCAAATGGGTGCAAGTGTAAAAGCAGATGCGCCAGAGCTTTTTCGACGTATGGTTTTTAATATACTGGTGTCTAATGTTGATGATCATCTGCGCAATCATGGGTTTTTAATGCACGGTATGTCCGGATGGTCGCTTTCACCAGCTTACGATCTTAACCCCACACCACAAGATGTTAGATCAAGAATTCTTACTACAGCCATCTCAGTAAGTGATGCATCGTGTTCGATTGAGCTAGCCATGCAACAAGGCGAATATTTCAATCTAAGGGATGCAGAAATAAAGAAGATAGTGTCGAATGCTGCACATGCAGTAAATAAATGGCGGCAGGTGGCCAAAAGTGTTGGCCAGTCAGCTAGACAAATTGACAGAATGGCCAGTGCGTTTGAGCACGATGATCTTCAAGAAGGTCTTCGCCTTCGGCCATAGCTATAGCCATAGCCATTGCCATAGCCAGTGCAGTCGTTGATTTTTCAGCCGAAAAAGCCGCACAAGGTGTGGCGAATTTGTCATGGATAACACGCACTTTAAACAAAAGTCTTTGGAGCGGTTATTTGATATTGCCTATCATAGACATCAGATTTCGAACAGCAGCGCCATAATTCATGACGCAGGTTGTGGTTCCATTTTGTGAAACTGAATGTCTTCGCAACAAGCGTTCTTTGTGATCCCTGTTGCCTTGTGCGGCCTACTGCAAGCTCTATTCGGGTTGTGACCGGAACAATTAGTGCGTGTGTGTGCAAAACCCTGTCTGGTGCACACCTTGAAATTACTAAAACTTATACTTACCGCTTTAGTAGGGAGTTGTTTCGCATTACCGGTGACGTACGCTGTCGAATATTCCTATCTCTCTGTGGACTTGTCTGTCAGTGCAGATCCTGTTGTAGCAGGTGAACCCACTACTCTTTCTATAACTGTTGAAAATTTCGCGACCACAGTGGCGACGAACGTTGTTGCCACCGTTACCCTGCCTCCAGGCACCACTGATCTTTCTGGTCAGGATTGCACGCCAACTGATCCGGTTACGTTGGTTTGCGCGTTGCCAGAGCTCGGCAATAGGGCGATTGCCAATATTCCTGTGACTGCAACAATTCATCAAGAAGGTCACAGCGAGGTGACTGCCACCTTGAATGCCGACAATCCGGCTGGTGGTTCCCCATTGGTAGATAGCGAAATTGTTGCTGTTCAATTGCAGTCGCCCGACGATTCGCCGGTAGAGTTGGAAGCTAAACTCATAACATTCAATACAGACATGTATCTGCTGGGCGTTACCGACGTTACCGCTGTAGTAAGCAATAATCACGATACCAATACCGCTTCACTTCCTGTGGTTGATCTAGTGCTACCAGAGAGTATTGAGTTACAAGCAAATGACAGCTGCATTATTTTAGAACAAACAGCCACTTGTAAGTTGATGGCGCTTCCTCCCCAATCAGAATCTGAAATAGAGCTTGTTTTAATTGGCAGATCACTTGATGCTGCTGCATCGGTTTTTGCCAATGTCAGTTCTACACAGCCAGACATACTGCCGCAAAACAATGAGGCGGAACTGGTCACAGCTATAATCTCGCGGCCAATACTGTCATGTGGTTCGTCCGATCCGCTATGTGTTGTTACTCCGGAACCTGTTAACTCTGGTGAGGTTGATGCTTCAGGCAGCGAGCCAACAGAAGAAGCGCCAACTGAAACACCCGCTGAAAGTTTAG
>CALGJU010000235.1 GCA_937928685.1 uncultured Granulosicoccaceae bacterium | reverse complement strand
AATGGGTGCTCACCCCTGATACGATAAAGCTCGGTAAAACCTATATTGTCTCGCTGACAAAATATCAAGATGGCAAGCTTGTATATTCAGACAAGTTAAAGTCTACTAATATTGAAGACTTGGATACAGTTACATCACGTTTGGTATCCGGTGCATTGAATAATGTCACTACCACTAAAAACATGACGGTAGATACAGTCACAAATAACGAAGCCAAAGGCACAACAGTAAAAACCAAAGTAACAAGGCAAACATACCTTGGGTTTGGACCTGCAGTAGCCGCAAACCTGGACACTAATAATTCCGGTGTCATGTTTTCGGTCGGCTCGCTTTGGGGACTAGACCATCAATTTAGTATAAGAGCCGGATACTCCACCAACAACGTGTCAGATAGCCCCGCGGACATGACCAGTATTTCAATTGGTGGTCAATACTACTTAAATCGGGAGCGACACTCGCCTTACGCGGTTGGTTTACTCGGATACACATGGGCTGAATCACATGACGTTGTCTCAGACGGTTCTTTTTTCAGACAAGGGGAAGCGAATTCCGGTTGGGGACTGGAAGCGGGTATTGGCATGCACTTTTACAGAACGTCAACGCTAAACATTGCTACAGAGATAACCTATCATCAAGCACTATTCGAAGTGACCGATGGAGCTCCCGGGTCTTTAGGAGCAAAACTAATAGTTCTCTGGTAGATGGGATGTCAGAATCGGATCAAGTACCTGCAATGCTGCTACAAGCATTGCAGGCCTAGCCCGTTGAGACTATGTCTTTTAATAATGAACAACATAGCCGTATGCCTACATTTTGTGCAAAGAATAATTCACACTTCGACGTATATAAATTAAATCGGAGCGAGCAATAAGGCAACCGTTAGCGACTACGATTTTTTCGGTGCGCCTAGCAAAGCTAACAGATCGGTTGATCTCGCAATCAGCAGTAGCGCTGCCACGGTAACAGCCACAAAGAACATCGACGCTGACGCCACCACTGGTGAATAACCGTATCGCACATTATTGAATATTTTGATGGGCAGAGTTTCAACAATAAACCCCGAAATCATATTTGCGACCAGATATTCGTTAAAACTAAGAATAGCCACCAGAACAAAGCCAGTTAACAAATAAGGTGTAATCAATGGCAGCACTATAGTGATAAAGAGTTGCCAGGGTGAAGCCCCCATTATTGTGGCAGCCTCAACAATATCATCGGTCAAATTAGAAAAGCCCCTTGCGATGATCACCAACGGCAGCGTGACCAAAAATATTCCATGAGAAATAATGGTGGCCTCAATGCGCCCATACCAACCAACCTCGGCCCAGAAAAGGCTTGCACCGAGTGCGAGAATGATCGGTGGCAGCATAAAGGGCCCAAGACCCAGCGCAAAGGTAAAACGCGAGAAGCGTGTATTCATTCGCCACAATACATAATTAACGACCAACGCAACCGACACGGAGATCATCGCCGCACTAAAGGCTATCAATAGTGATATCCCCATCGCACTAAGCCATTCGGGTTCTGAAAACAATACGCTGTACCAACGCAGGGAAAATTCAGTAGGTGGAAAGGTGATTGTTTTAGATTCACCAATTGACACCCCTGCCACAACAATAAACGGAAGCACAATTGCGATCAGTAGAACAAATAGAAATAATCGACCCTTCATACCGTTCTCTTGCGCGATAAATATAGAGACAGCAATAGAAGTGCTCCGGTTATAATTAGCATGACAACCGCTAATGCAGCTCCCAGTGGCAGGTTCGCATCCCCCAGCGCTTTATCGCTAATCATAACCGTCATGGTCCAATCAGATGGTCGGCCTAGCATGACCGGCATAACGAAAACACCAAGCAAATAAACGAACATGGTCAGTGTCAAGGCAATAAGCGATTGCCTAAAAATGGGTAACGTGACGTAGAAGGGAACAAGATACGGCGGTGTACCGAGTGTTCGTGCCGCTTCCTCTACGCTTTTGTCCCGACCAGCCAATTGCGGATAAAGAACCAACGATACAACGGAGAACCCCAACGTCACCAGGCCAATTATCATCGCGCCAAAGCTCGGCGACAAGGAGCGCGGGTCGTCCCAAAACCCTAACGCACCCAGCAATCGCGGGATGCCCGCACTTTCTGACAGAAGTATTAACCACGAAAACCCCACTATGACCTCACTGAGACACATCATCGACAACAGTAAAATCACCCAGAACAGTTGCCATTTACGTGACAGCTCTACAATGGTCAACATCGCAGTAAACGCAAGAACAACCACTACCACTACCACAGCACTTAACGCTGTCGACCACAGCGTACGTAGAGTTACATTCAGATAGAAACTCGAGAAATACTTTTGATAGTTTTCCCACGTGAACGCTACTTGATAGAACGCCATGGGGTCAGCTTTATAAAAACTGACCACCACCATATAGGCCAGTGGCAATAAAAAGAAGACGCTCAGTATTCCAAATGCAGTCAACCCGAGAATGCGCACAACAAAACTATTCACCGGGTAAGCACCATTGCTCCGTCCAGTCACAGCTTAGCGTGACAGAGTCACCAATCGATACTTCTGTGTCAGAATTTTGTAATGCCGTATGCTTTATTACCTGGCCATCTACATCAATGTCACACTCGACAAGCGCACCTACGGTTCGCTGCATTGTCACGGTACCGTGCAAAACCTGACTTGCATCGTGTCGAGCATGCAACTTCATTGCCTCTGGACGAACGACCAGCGTCTGTCTGCCACGCAGGTTTTCAACTGAGCCCTGAGGTGAACCGAGATAGTGGTTTTTATACATAACCGAATTTTCGTCTATGTCAACATCAAGTAGATTATTACTGCCGATAAATTCAGCTACAAATCGGGTTAACGGACGCTGATAGACTTCTTTAGGTGTACCCGCCTGTTCTATGTTGCCGTTATTAAGTATCACGATACGATCAGCTAATGACATGGCTTCACTTTGATCATGAGTGACAAATATTGTAGTCACCGCGAGTTGTCGTTGAAGCTTTTTAACTTCTTGTTGCAGGTGATCACGCAAGCCTGCGTCAAGTGCTGAAAAAGGTTCATCCATTAAAAACAACTGCGGCTCTAATGCCAACGCGCGGGCGATCGCCACCCGCTGTTTTTGACCACCGGAAAGTGACACTACTGAACGGTTTTCAAAACCGTCCAATCCGGTCAATTCCAATAGTTCAGCTACACGAGCATTCGTGGTCTCTGCAGAGACACCACGCATTTTTAACCCGTAGGAGATATTTCGGCTAACATTTAAATGGGGAAACAGCGCAAGCGACTGAAACACCATGCCAATATTACGCTTGTGGCTAGCCAACTTTGATAGCGCCACACCGTCCAGATGTAACTCACCGTGATCGCATTGTTCAAGGCCCGCAATGATACGCAGCAGGGTTGTCTTCCCACAACCAGATGAACCAAGCAGACAAATAAACTCGCCGCTCTGTATCTGCAACGATACGTCAGCAAGCGCTACGGTTTTCCCGAAGCGCTTGCCAACACCTGAAAGAATTAGTTCAGACATATGCTTGGTGCAGTATTCAATGATTATTGCGCAATCATTTCTTGATATTTGGATTCCAGCCAATCCCCTTCACGCAGGTGAATTTCTGTCTGGACTTTTACAGCTTCGATCTCACTGCCTACTGCCGAAAACTCTTCATCTGTTAAGTCCATCGAATCACGTGGCACAATAGGAAAAATCCCAAGCTTGCGAGCCATTAGCGCTTGAGTTTCGGGCAAACTCATATAGCTGACAAATTTCTCGGTAGCTGATATATTTTTACTGTCACGCGGAACAACCCAGTACGCATTAGAAAGAATACCGCCCTCTTTCGGAAAATTAGACGCGATTGGCTTACCGTCCCAGATAGAGAGCATAGCCACATCGTGGTAATAAAGACCGGCATTCAATTCACCTGCTTCGAGCCCTTGTTGAAATTGACCTTCGTCCCGGTACCACAGACTGACTTGAGGTTTCAGCTCTGCTATTTTGGCAATCACCTTTTCCAATCCCTCTCGGGTCTGCATAATTTCATAACCACCAAAGAAGGTTTTAGCCGTTGCCTCAAGCAAACCTGAATTTGGAGTCGTCACTATTCCGAGCTTGCTATCCCACTTGTCTTCCCACAGATCAGCCCAGCTGGCGGGGGCGTCTTTAGTATAATCGGTGTTAGTAACCAGGGTGGTGTAAAACGCTAATGCGCCAACTGCATATGCCTTGTTACTGTCGTCTAATTTTACGTAACCTTCCTTCAGATCTTTGGTGTCGGTGAGATTGTTAGGATCAAGCTTCGCCCAAAGGCCAGCGTTATTGCCACGGATCAAAACCTCATCAGCAACCAGCGACAAGTCTGCCGGTGCTTTCTTTGCTCGTGCAGCCGCCATCAATTGCGTCATCCAGGTGGAATCCTCAGGCTGCGCAATAGACTTCACCTCGATACCTGTTTTTTCTGTAAAGCCCGGGTAGACTTCAGCTGCTAAGGTTTCTTCAAAGAACCCTCCCCATACACTGACGGTTATCGACTCAGCGTTGGCCGTTGCCGCGCTAGCAAATAGTGCTGTCGCGAATCCTATTGCTTTCGTGGTTTTATACATTGTCTATATCCTCTTTAATGTTTATAGAAGCTCTACTCTTGGTAGAATCCTCTGCCTGCTGTTGGCTTGGTTTTTAACAAAGCTTACGCCTTTTCATTCCCAAACCGAAATATCAAATTCTGCTCGAATCCGTTTGATCTGCACCTATCAATTTTTCTATCGGTGTGAAATCAAAATCAAACCCAAAACACTTTGGACCCACAACAGCTAATGCCACAGCAGTTCTGAAATGTGGTGGGCAAGCAATACCAATAATTGTTACACGTTGACCGAAACTTAAACGTTCGCTGTTAATCGGTTGGCCCGTTTCAGTATCAACAAACGTTATAAGATCCGGCACAGAAGCTAATAGCCTATTGCCTTTCCATACCGTTAAGTATTCGTTTTTTATATCGACTCTGACCTGCTGTTCTGCATTATCATCAGCCCGCAGCAAAGCATGTCCAATGTCGTAGCCACCAATCACTGACGTAGCAACATCGGTCACCATGCCGGAAAAAAGAACCATCAATTGACCGTATGATGTTGGTTCAAATACATGTTGTAGCTTATTAATGAGCTGCAATGCGTTACCACGCTCGAGCCTTAATACTTCACCAATCGCTATCGCCAATGAGACAGTGTCAGCCACTATGCACTGACGTAGTTCTTTAGCGCTCATACCAAATTCAACGGTGGTCACCATGCCACCTCTCGCCATGGAAAATTCTCGAATCTGTTGCTCGTACTCAAGAACGCTTATACCATCGAATGCGATAGTGTCACCTGCATAGTCAACAGCGATAGATGGTGTTGGTGATATACCCGCAATTGAATAAGTCATCATTTGCACCTCTGGAAGCGCGCGCCCCATTCCGTCACCATCTATAACAGGGATACCAGCAGCTGCCGCTGCAATAATCGGGATGAGGGAGTTTCCGCCGCCTATTTCAAAAGACACTACAGCATCAATGCTCAGGCCAGTGTGATGTTCAAACGCTCGAATAGCCAATAGTGGCTCATCTATTGATGGCAATAGCTCAAGGCTCGTAGTCGGCGCACCAACAGAACCTACAGCAACAATCACCGCATCATCCGCAAGCGTATCGATGGAAACCAATTCGACTGAATCGTATTGCTTTATAGATTGCTGTGCGCAAAGCAAACTCAAATAGGGATCACCACCGCCCCCGGTGGCCAGAAATGCCGCGCCACTGGCGAGATCTTGTATGTGTTGGTCTTGCAGCTTCATCGAATGGCCGCAGTTGTTGCGTGAGTATTAAGTACCGCCACTTCACCAATCACCTTAACTCGCACACGTGTTGCGCCGTTGTCCATATAAGGGATCGCGACCTCCTCGATATCATTAACACGTATCGAGTCGGGGTTTGCGCCAGCGGCAACTGCTTTCCCTGCAGCGTCAGCACACACCTGCTCAATAGCAGTTTCCCTGGATATCTCGTTATAAGAAACAAAACGTTCCGCCTCGCCCCCTACCTGGGCAATGGCAGCTCCAATGGCATTGGCCACATCACAGTGTTCCGGCCGGACAATTTCGATAGCAGCATCTAGCGTGCTCGGTGCTATGGCAGCACCTCCACCAACCAAAACAACCGGTAAAGAGGTTTTACCAGGATTCATTTTTTGAATACCCGCTGCAAGCATTTTCCCTATGGTGTCTGTGCTGTTGGAAACCAATTCGCTTTTGAGTTTTTTTACCCACGATATGTTTCCCATTGACGCATGTCCTGCTGCCACAGCAATATCGCTCGCGGTCAGCACTGAGCCACCAAACACCAACGCTTGGCTGACAAGCTCATGGCCAACGGATGTTGGACCAACGCTTCGGCCGTTATTGCCTACCAAACTCCCACCGCCCAAACCTAGTGCTAGAATATCCGGCATTCTAAAATTGGTTCGAACGCCACCTACTTCAACGACCAGATTTGATTCACGCGGAAAGCCACCACGTAAGACTCCTATGTCTGTAGTAGTGCCGCCGATATCAATTACAATCGCCTCATCAAGGCCGGTGAGTTTTGCCGCACCTCGCAAAGAATTGGTAGGCCCGGACGCGAACGTTAACGCGGGAAACCTGCGAGCAAACGATACATCCATCAACGTGCCGTCATTTTGACTAATAAACACCGGGCAAGTTAACCTAACACTGGCCAGAGCATTCTCAATTCCGTCAATAACATGGTCAGAAAAATGTAAAAGAGAGGCGTTTAGTATGGCTGCGTTCTCTCTTTCAAGCAGACCCACCCTGCCAATCTCATGTGACATCGTAGTTCGACATTGGGGCAGAGCCTGCCGGATGCGTGCGTCGACATGCAGTTCTGGCCCCGCATTCATCGGTGAAAAGGCCGAGGTAATGGCAACCGCCTCAATATTGAGACGACCGAGTTCGTCAACTACTTTGTCCAGTTGTGCATTGTTTAGCGGTGCGAGTTCTGAACCGTCATAGAGATAGCCCCCATCCAGCTCAAAAACAGTACCGCTTATCACCTTGGCGATATCTTCCGGCCAGCCAACAAACGGTGGCAGGCCCCGCCCGGACGGAGAGCCAAGTCGGATCGCGGCAACCGGTCGTAACGACCGTCGCTCAATGACTGCGTTGGTAAACTGCGTGGTGCCGATCATGACGGATTCGGCGGAGCTGGCTAGGGCAGATTTTTCCTGCAATCGGGTTAACGCTTCTACAATGCCAGACATGACATCAGCCGAGGTCAACACTTTGCAGGTCTCTACGACTGAATCCCCGCTGAGCAGCACGGCATCGGTGTGAGTTCCTCCGACATCAATGCCAATGCGCATTTTTCTGCACCCGAAACAATATGAGTTCAAATTCTAAGCTAGACTGCCCGAAATATCCGATTGAATATGACCGGCGAATTTGTGCTTTTGTAACCGTACGGGGTAATTTATCGAAAAATATTTAGCTTACGCAGAAGACGGCTGTCTGACCGTAGAACTGAATGCACAACACAGACGGGAGATGCAGTGACTGGCAAAACGACAAGCAATGGCGAAATCAAGCTCGACTCAATTAATCGGAAGATCTTAACCATCATCCAATACCAGGCCGATATCACCAATAACAATTTAGCTGAACAAGTCGGGCTCTCCCCAGCTGCCTGCTCAAAACGCGTCGCCTCGCTTCGTCAATCAGGCTTGTTGACCGGGTTTCATGCTGAAGTTGATCTGCAACGACTCTGCGAACACGTACTGGCGTATGTTGAGTTTACTTTAGAAAAGAATGATCCCAAATCACGTGAGCGCTTTTCTGCAGCCATTATGGACATACCCGAGTTCATGGATTGCGTGCGCCTGAGCGGCAGTGTTGACTATATGTCTTTCACCTGTTGTCGGAATATTGAAGCACTAAACAAATTGTGTGACCAGGTCTCTGGTGATTCACAGCTCGGGGTTCAAAAGGTTTCATCACGTATCATTATCGATAGAACCAAGTGGTATTTAGGCTACCCGATTGATAAATTAAAGTGGTTGTAGTGTTTTTCTGAACCGACTGATTAACACCTATTGAAACAATGCATAACCATTAAACAACAGCAGCCTCAAACCCAATACTGTTAACACCCATTTGAGTAGCGTTTTAAACCGGGCGTCCGTCAGCTTCTTCAGCAGATTCGTACCCACATATGTCCCCAGCCACGCACCTGCAAACAGCACCACAACGTGCGCTATGTACTGGTGCAGTTGAACACCGGCTACCAGATAGGCAATTACCTTGACACCGTGCTGAAACGCCATGGCAGCACCGTGGTTACCGACAATCTGTTCTTTACTCCAGTTTGCCTTCGGGTGAGCTGACATTGCCAATGGGCCTGTCGCACCAAACAACACACCAAGACCACTGGTGAGACCGCCACTCAGTACAGGGTGCAAGCGTGAGGCATTCAGCCACTTGGGAAACCAGGTCACGAGCAGGATAAAAAGACCGACCGCCATTGCACCTACCGTCGGGTTGATAAACACAACCAACGGTACAAAGGCAAATGCTCCGATAACAGACCCGAGTACGAAAGGCTTGAGATAAGACCACTGAAGTTTATCGCGATGAATTACGCCGCGATTCGCATTGGAAAAAAACTGTGCAATACCGTGGAGCGGTATCAATATAGCGGGCGCAAGCATCTGTGCCATCAGTGCCAATAACAACATACCACCGCCGAGACCGGCGACGGCGGTAAGCAATGAGGTCAGTGTTGAGAACAGCCCGAGCGCTATAAGCTCTGTGATCAAAACTGATAACGGCGCAGGCCACCGTCTACCGGTATCACAGTACCGGTAATATAGCTGGCAATGGGTGATGAAAGAAATGCCGCCAGTGCAGCCAGATCTTCAGGTTCACCATAGCGTGCCATGGGTATTTCATTGTCACATTGCCACTGGCGATATTCAGGCGTGTAGTTACGATAGATCTGTTCTGAATGAATGCGCCCTGGCGGTATGCAATTCACTGTAATGCCATGCTTACCCACCATGCGTGACAACCCCTTCGCCCACGAGTGCATACCGGCTTTGGCGCAAAACGCACCGTTTACATGATCAGGCTCGCTCTTACCGGTAATATTGATAATACGCCCGAATTCACGCTCGATCATCTGGTCAATTAACGCATCGGCAAGTTGACGCGGGCGGTGGAAGTTCAGGGTGAATGCTTCTTCCCAGCGCTCTTCATCCACGTGTAGATCTACAAACGGGCGAGAGCCCCCTGCGTTGTTGATCAGTATATCGATATGTCCAACCGCGCTGAGCGCGTCTTGCGCCAACTGTACCGAGGCGTTTTCGACATACAGATCGCT
>CALGJU010000234.1 GCA_937928685.1 uncultured Granulosicoccaceae bacterium | reverse complement strand
TTTTGCATTGGAAGGAAGCACGGAAATGCTACGATGAAAAAGTTGCACCCAGGGAGAAGTTGATCGAGGAGTCTCGTCTTCTGATCGTAAAAACAAAGACAAGTTCGTAGCGATAGCCTACGGTGCAAGCGCAAGGTTGATCACATCATCAACTGTGTCTACCGGAACAATGGTTAACAACTCACGCACCTCTGTGGGTAACTCTGGAATATTTTTTTCGTTTCCGCGAGGTATCAACACCGTCTTCATCCCGGCTGCAAGTGCTGCCAGTGTCTTCTCTGACAATCCGCCTATCGGCAATACATCGCCGCAAAGATTAACTTCACCTGTCATGCCTATATCACCATAAACCTTTCGATTGCTATTCAGTGACGCTAACGCTACGAACATCGCAACACCTGCTGAAGGGTCATCTTTCGGTATAAAAGAGGTTAAGGGTCAGGTGGGTTTAATAACAATCAAACGGGAAATTACACGGACAGGCAAGACGACGAACGAAAATAGAGGGACAGGCGCTGTAAAAAGGGGCGGCGGTATCGCATTAAGTTTCTAGTTAGGGTTGCAGTCAATTGGGTGTTTGATCATTCGGGTAAGTGCTTGCAGTGAGCACTATGGAACTCAGGCGAAGCTTGCAGGCAATAGTTATTCTCTTTTCAAGAGCTTCAACGCAGTTGCGAGCCGAGGCCGACTCATATGTGCTATCTATTTGTTCCAGTACACTAGCTCTCGGACAAGCTAGGGCACGGGCCGGTAGACGACCCGATAACCAATTGTGTATCCATCAGTACAGAGGTGGGTTCTTTGTCCGGGTTTTCAATCAGCTCAAGCAGCATTTTGGACGCTTCGTAACCTGCCTGTCTTACCGATGACCGGGTAGACGTGAATTGTGGTTTTACCCCACCATTATCAAAGTAAGATAATTCATCATCGTGAATAATCACCGATACCTGTTCACCCATCACAAGACCGGCCTGACTGATCGCACGCCTCACCCCCAGCGCTACAATATAAGAAGACACCAGGAACGCGGTTGGTGCGACTTTCATCGACAGCATAGCACCCGCCTTTTGATAGCCATACCGCTCTGTTAGATCATCAGCGGCCATGAATTCACTATTAATGGCCACACCACCGTCATTCAAAGCCTCTTCGTAACCTGCACGTCGCAGCCATGCAAAAGTCATTTCCTCCCGACCGTTAAGCAGCGCGATTCGACGATGCCCCAGGTCCAGCAATAACTTGGTTGCCAGCTTGAAGGCGTTATGATTGTCCATGTCCACCCAATGGTAGCCTTCACCATTAAGCATTCTGCCATGCACAACGAAGGGCAGACCGACCTCCTGCAGCACCGCTAACCGTGGATCATCTGTCTGTGGTGAATGCAAAATTACGCCATCCACAGCGCGCTTGGCGGCCAGTCCCCGATAAGTAGATGCATCATCGCGTGATTTCTCTACCGTTAACATCAGCTCGTAACCGTACTGCGAATAGGTTTGGCTGGCAGAGGCTATAAACTCGGCAAAGATAGGACTGAACACATCATCTTTGTTGGCCATCGGCACAACATGACCAATCGTTTTGGCCTTACCTGTTGCCAGACTGATCGCACGCATATCCGGACGATACCCCCCCTTAGCTGCGGCGAGTTTAACGCGGCTGCGGGTTGCCTCACTTACCTCTGGATAGTCATTCAGGGCACGACTCACCGTGGTTTGAGACAGTTGTAGCTGATTGGAAAGCTGTTTGAGATTCATCTGACGCACTACAATTTTAAAGCGCTTTGAGAAAAATATAATAATCGTA
The DNA here is from genome assembly GCA_937928685.1 of uncultured Granulosicoccaceae bacterium. Taxonomy (GTDB): domain Bacteria; phylum Pseudomonadota; class Gammaproteobacteria; order Granulosicoccales; family Granulosicoccaceae. The sequence continues at coordinate 8,398 of CALGJU010000234.1, read as the reverse complement.
GAAACAGCGCCAAAACAAGCTATTAATTACCAATCTACGACTCATTGAGACACCTTATGCTCCCAGCGTTGACAGCTCTCAGCGCTTGGTGAATACTGCGATTTCCAAGGCGCTTTGACGCCAGTTTCCCGCTCCGGAGATAACACAATGAAATTTAACCTAGGAATCGCAGCCAGCCTATTAGCTGCTGCAGGCCTTTACGCAGGACCGTCAGTCGCGGATGTCTGCGATACCCCTTCAAAGATCGGTGATCTCGGCAAGTTCGAAGGCGAAACCATCACCATCATGGGCTCGATGGAAGGCAACGACGAAGAACTGCTCACTAATGCAGTAAGCTGCTTTGAAAAAGCCACTGGCGCAGTTGTGAAATATTCAGGTTCACGTGATTTCGCAGCGCTCATCGTTGCGGATCTACGCTCAAACAATGCACCTAACATTGCTATTTTCCCACAGCCGGGCCTCGCCGCTGACATGGCTGAAGAAGGTCACCTGACAGCTTTGGGTCAGGAATCTGCAGACTGGATGACAGAAAATTATGGCGCAGGCTCATCATGGGCAGCATTGGGAACTTACGCCGATAAAGATGGCAAAGAAGATTTCTACGGCTTTGCGTATAAAATGGATCTGAAATCACTGGTTTGGTACTCACCAGAGCAGTTCGAAGACAACGGCTATGAAATCCCTGACACCATGGAAGGCTTACTTGCCCTGTCTGACCAAATGGTTGAAGACGGCAATACCCCCTGGTGCATCGGTGTAGAGTCTGGCAACGCCACAGGCTGGACAGCAACAGATTGGATGGAAGATTTAATGCTTCGCACCACCACTCCGGAAAACTATGACCGTTGGGTTTCTAACGACCTGCCGTTTAACAGCCCTGAAGTCATTAACGCCATGGAAGTTTACGGTCAGTTCTCACGTAACGATGACTACGTCGCTGGTGGCGCATCATCAGTAGCAACTACCTTCTTCGGCGATGCTCCAAAAGGTCTGTTCTCAAGCCCTGTCTCTTGCATGATGCACCGTCAGGCATCGTTCATCCCTTCTTTCTTCCCTAAGAAAGGTGAAGAAGTTGCGAATGGCGAAGCAGATTTTTTCTACTTCCCGCCATATGAAGCTGCTGATCTTGGCAACCCGGTATTGGGTGCCGGTACACTTTGGACTATGACCAAAGACAGCCCTGCTACTCGTGCATTCTTTGAGTACTTGAAAGAACCTGCCGCACACGAAGCCTGGATGAGCCAGGGCAGTTTCTTAACAGCGCATAAAGGCGTTAACCTAGATGCGTACTCTACCCCTGCGCTTCGCAAGCAAGGCGAAATTCTGTCTAACGCAACAACTTTCCGTTTTGACGCGTCTGACTTAATGCCTGGTGCAATTGGTGCAGGTGCGTTCTGGTCAGAAATGACCGCATTTGCCAATGGCCAAGATGCTAAAAAGACTGCTGACAACATTCAGTCTGCATGGGACGCCATCAAGTAAAACCTTTGATGAGGCTCGCATCACATTGAGCCTCTTTTTCAGGTCAAAAAAAAGGCGCGCAAGATATCCTTGTGCGCCTTTTGCTTAACCTCGATCCTTTCAAGTCCGGTAACAATATGGGTTCATACAGACCAACTATTGCAGGCAATGGCCTCGCCATCGCCCTTACTGTGATATTTGTTTTACCACTAACAGCGCTATTGGCTTACGCCGTTACGTCTCCACTTGATGGTGGAATGGTCAAGCTTGGCAGCTACCTTCACGAGACCCGCGACTGGTCTTTTCCCATATTGCAAACACAAGAACGCTTTGCAAAGATCGGATTCGCGATTCGATCCATCATCATTGCAGTCGGTATCTCATTCCTCTACTTTTGGCTCACCAACTGGCTCAATCAAGGCCTGGCCCGGCGTTCGTCTAAAGGCTCCTGGGGTAAAGAGTCTTACATTATTGAATCCATACAACCCTGGATTTTTATCGGCCCGGCATTAGTCCTGTTGATATTCTTTTTGTTTATTCCCGCGTTTTCCACGCTAAGCCTGTCGTTCCAGGAAGCAGATGGAACCCGAACTGTTGGCAATTATGCATTCCTCTGGGAGCCAACATCACTCGGCTACGAACAATTTCGCTATGCCATGCGCAACAGTATTATGTGGCTGGTACTGGTGCCTGCAGTGTGCATTTCTCTAGGGCTTTTAATCGCCGTTCTGGCAGATTCAGTACGCTGGGGCATTGTCGCAAAAACACTCATTTTTATACCCATGGCCATCTCCTTTGTGGGCGCTGCCGTGATCTGGCGCAATATCTTTGCAGGCGGTGGTATTGAGCCACAACAAGCCATTAACGGCCTTACACCCTCTTATCAAATTGGCTTGCTCAAAGCATTACTCGGCCACACAGCGGCCTACAACGAACCTTTGTATAGCCTTAAATTCTGGGGCAATTTCTTCTTAATGTGGATTCTGGTGTGGGTGCAAACCGGTTTTGCCATGGTGATCTTCTCAGCAGCGCTGCGCGGCGTATCAGAAGATACCATTGAGGCGGCAAAAATTGACGGCGCCAACCCGTTCCAAATGTTCTTCCGTATCAAGTTGCCGCAAATCTATTCAACCGTAGTCGTCGTCTGGACCACACTCGTGATACTGGTGTTAAAGATGTTCGATATTCCCTACGCACTATCAGCTAACGATGACGACAAACTATTGCTCGCTACCATGATGGAAAACGCACGCAACAACTGGTCAGTCGGCGGCGACAACGTAGAAAACCTGTTTGCCGCCATTGCCGTTATGCTAATGGTCACGGTACTTCCCAATATGATTTTCAACGCTCGACGACTGCGGCGTGAACAAAAAGAGCTTGGGCATTGATATGACACGTACATTCAAACATGTCGTCCTGGCATTAATCGTTTTCATCTGGGTACTACCCTTCGTCGCACTGGTCACCACCTCCCTGCGATCTGAAACTGCGTCTAAAACCTCGGGCTTCTGGACAGCTTTCACCCCGACAGAATTAGGCCATCGCTTCAGCACTCATGACAAAGGCAAGACAGAGCCCTTCGTCACAATGAGCGGCAATATTTTTGAACGGCTTAATAAAGATCGTGAAAGCTTTGAAATTGAAGGCGATGTCAATTCAATATTATTAAAGGGTCGGATAGCAGACCCTGACAAGCCTGGCAAAACCAAACTGATTAAACGGCTAATTAAAGCTGGTGAACCCATGGATGTACGTGGGGGCGAGTTTGTTTTCCAGCCTTCAGGTGACTTCACCTGGACGTTCCCCGAAGCCACCGCGCCCAAATCAAAAAACCTCGATACGTTTATCAACCAGAACCCTGTGTTCGGCGCGGACGCCTACATAGAAGTATTGTTTGAAAACAAAAATGTGCCCAACGCACTTATCTCATCTTTTATCGTCACCATTCCAGCAACCATTATCCCAATCACCATTGCAGCCTTTGCCGCCTACGCATTTGCATGGATGCGTTTTCCGGGTCGTGACTGGTTGTTTGTTATTGTGGTGTCACTCATGGTGGTGCCAACACAGCTTGCGTTTCTTCCCGTACTGCAGGGGTTTAGCGGCATCGCGTCATGGGCCACATCACTCAACGCCTGGATGACAGACTGCGAAGTAACCAAAACCTGCCAGGTGGCTTCGAAATCCTTTGCCAGCCTATGGGTAACGCATACAGCGTTTGGCTTACCGCTGGCAATTTACCTGTTACGTAATTACATCGTCGGCTTACCTAAAGAGCTACTGGAAAGCGCGCGCATAGACGGCGCAAGCCATTTGCAGATATTCACCCGCCTGATCATTCCGTTGTCAGTTCCGGCTTTGGCGTCATTCAGCATTTTTCAGTTCCTATGGGTGTGGAACGACTTGATCGTAGCCTTATATATTGGCCCGGCAGATTCTGCTGATCTGGTTTTCCCTATTCGATTGCAAAAGCAACTAGGCACATTTAAAGATCAACTGCATCTACTGAATGCGTCTGCGGTTATTTCTATCATCGTACCCGTTATCGTATTCTTGTCGATGCAGCGCTACTTTATCCGCGGGCTTCTAGCGGGCTCGGTCAAAGGTGGGTAAACGCAATGACAACTGATGCTTTAAAATGGTGGGAAACGGCGGTAATCTACCAGATATACCCGCGCTCTTTTCAAGACTCCAATGATGATGGCATAGGTGATCTACCAGGCATTACCACCCGACTAGACTACATAGCGAAGCTCGGCGTCGATGCCATCTGGATCAGCCCGTTTTTCAAAAGCCCGCAAAAAGATTTCGGCTATGACGTGGCAGATTACTGCGATGTACATCCCGAGTACGGAACCCTCAGTGACTTCGACACCCTGCTAGCCAAAGCGCATAGTCTAGGCCTTAAAGTCATGGTCGATATCGTGCCTGCACATTGTTCTGATCAAAACGTGTGGTTTGAGGAAAGCCGACAATCAAAAGATAACGCCAAAGCCGACTGGTTTCACTGGGTAGACCCAATGCCAGACGGATCCCCACCGACCAACTGGCTCTCCTTTTTTGGCGGCCCCGCATGGAGCTGGGAACCACGCAGGCAGCAATACTATTTGCACAATTTTTTAAGCAGCCAACCGAATTTGAATCACGCCAACCCCGCAGTCCGTGAAGCCTTTATGGATGTCGCGCGCTTCTGGTTTGATCGCGGTGTAGATGGCTTCCGGTTAGATGCAGTGCACACCATTAATGCAGACAGTGCCCCATATGCAAACAACCTGGCCAACCCTGAATTCGTACCCGGCCCACTACCCCAACAACAACAGCCATTCTTTCGCCAACTGCATGACAGCGCGCAACTAAACCAACCATCCATACAGTCTTTTAGTGAGTCATTCCGAGCCGTGGCAGACCAATACGAAGACCGCTACCTCATGGGTGAACTACACGGTGATGACCCAATAGCCGCCAGCCAGACATTCACAGCACCGGGGCGCTTACATGCCACCTACAACTTCAATCTATTGGCTTGGGATGGCTTGAATGTCGAGCAACTCAAGATTGCTATTACCAAAGCGATTGCCGCCTTTAACGGTACAGGCCGATTAAGCTTTGCGTTTTCCAATCACGATGTACCACGCAGCGCCACACGGCAGCTGGCAGCACTAGGCTTACACGAAGACCAACAGCAGGCACTTCAATTATTACTATTAAAGCTTGAAACCTGTTTAATCGGATCCAGCTGCGTATACCAGGGCGAAGAACTTGCTTTGCAAGATGCGCGCGATATACCAGTTGAACAAATGCAGGACCCATGGGGAATTGAATTCGCCCCTGTATTTGCAGGGCGTGACACCTGTCGCACACCCATGGTTTGGAAAGGTGATGCCCCTAACGGTGACTTCTCCAATGCCAACAGCACCTGGCTGCCGATCGATCAAAAGCATTTGGCACGAGCGGCACTTGATGAAGCAGCAAGACCCGAATCTATCTACAACGAGTTCGCAGCGTTTCTAGCATGGCGCAAGCAACAGCCCGCGATTATGAGTGCGAATAAGATGAGTGAACTTACAGGCAGTGCGACACAGCTTGTCTTTGATCGGATATCAGAACAACAAACACTGCGATGTCTTTTTGACTTTGAATCGCTCACCGTCAGTTTTGAGGAAATATAAATGGCCCAGGTAGCACTCAGAGGTGTTAACAAGTCATTCGGTAAAGTCGAAGTTATCCGCGATGTCCACTTGCAGATAGATGACGGAGAATTCGTCGTGTTCGTCGGCCCGTCAGGCTGCGGAAAATCTACCTTGCTGCGGCTTATTGCAGGCTTAGAAAACTTAACCAGCGGTGAAATCCTAATTGCCGATCGGCCAATAATGGACTTGCCCCCTTCCAAACGCGGCATCGCCATGGTGTTCCAGTCGTATGCGCTTTACCCGCACATGACGGTATTCCATAACATGGCCTTCTCACTAGATCTACAAGGCATCAGCAAAGCAGAGATTCACCAGCGAGTAGAAGCCGCCGCAAAAATTCTACAGATGGAACATTTGCTCGATCGCCGCCCTGCAGCGCTATCCGGTGGCCAGCGTCAACGAGTAGCCATCGGTCGCGCCATCGTTAGAAACCCGGATGTATTCCTGTTTGATGAGCCGCTATCAAACCTTGACGCCGCATTACGACACGACACCCGTGTAGAGATTTCAAAACTTCATAATCAACTTGGCGCTACCACGATCTACGTAACACATGATCAAGTAGAAGCAATGACACTAGCAGATAAAATTGTGGTGCTTAAAGATGGCGAGGTAATGCAGGTTGGCGCACCTATGGAGCTGTTTAGCTTCCCTGCCAATGAATTTGTAGCGGGCTTTTTAGGCTCACCAAAGATGAACTTTTTCAATGGCGTTTTAACTGGCGGTGCCGGTAGCGAAGTTGGGGATTTTGAAGGTGAAGGCATGTTCGCTAACGGGGTTAGATTGGTCGGTCGTGATAAAGCTGATGGCGCTACTGTGAAGCTTGGTATTCGGCCTCAACATCTGATTCTTGATGCTGACGGGCCGCTTGTAGGTACCGCAACACTGGTTGAGAATTTAGGCACTGAAACTGTTGTTGAGTTGATTACTGATTCCGAGGTTTCGTTTCGGTTTGCTACACCTGCGAGTTTAGATGTTGTTCGTGGGCAGAGGGTAAGGTTTTCGTTAGATGTTGGGTGTGCTCATATATTCTAAATGTCCGCACAGCCGCCTTTACGAAGTAGATTTGCTATAGCGCACACAGAATTTCTGAAACGAAACCACCGCGCACTATATATCGTTGGAGTTGACAAGTGCCTCGTAATCAGCGCTATAAACATACTTTCCAGCCTCAACATCATTTACGTATTGCTCGAACCATTTTCGAAACGAGATGGCCTTGATCTCTCGTTCGTCCGCATCGTGCCACATTGTTATTATCTGTCCTAGATTACCGGTATCTGCTGGGTCTAGATCTATACACAAGTGATTACCACCGCCATCATAGGTAAATGGTATCCACTTAGGATTCCACCAATCCGATTTTACACCATTCCCTCTTTCTTCATTCATACCATCAAAATCACCACTACTGAGTATGCCATTCCAAACTCCCCACTCGTCAATAACGCGCTCAATAGAAAGCAACTCCGACCCATCAATTATCCAACCCGAATTATTCCCCTGTCCATTGTGCACTTTAAGAAACTGCACAAAGTCATCTGGTAATTTTGTAGAAATAGTAGCTTCTAGTTTTTGAATTTGCGTATCTGTTGCCGGATCATTTAAATCTTCATAGGCCTCTATAAAATGAATTTTTAACCAACTTTCAAACCTGCCCCATAAACTATTCATATCACGATCTCTTGTTTGTCACAACGCTGCGCTCAACCGTAGTGTATGCGTTGTTTGCCTAGCGGTGAAGCTAAGCCCCAGCGAAACCACGAGGCTAACACCGCGTACATTGTCGGTTCTGCAGCGCCTTGTTGCTCACATATACCGAAATCAAAAACTCTGGCGCAGCTTACACATGACATTTACTCATTTACTCATTTACTCATTTACTCATTTACTCATTTACTCATTTACTCATTTACTCTGATATTTTTGAAAAACCCCATACAAAAGAACAGAACACGCAACTGTTACTGTACCGAGAAAAAAGGGATGAAAAGTAATAGCAATCAATACAGCTTGATTATGCTTAATGTGGTTTAGCGCCTCACCGCTTCGCCAGTACTCCAACCCACCGCCTACTGCAACACCAACCGAAAAAATAACACCCAATATTGTAAATACGTTTCTATGAAAGGCTAAAATAGCTAATGGCAACATAAACAGAATACCCCGAATAAACTCCGGCCAAATACTACAAGGCAAATAGATAGAGAACGGACTATAGTCTATACAACCACCGAACGGCTGACCGTAGATTGGAATAAGAAACAGCAGCAACAGCGCTAGCAGTATTGATAAAATATCTCGAATCACTCTTTTCAAATTAACTCACCGCCCCTATTTTTTGCATAACGTCGCAAACAGCCCTTTGTCGCTCTGCAAGGCCATGCAGTCCATCAGAGCCGCTTTAATCTTGAATTGTTCTGCAACCCCCGCATCATTTTCTGTTTCGTTGAATACAGAACCTTTGGTAATTGTTTCTAGAGCCTGCGTCTCTTACGCCCTACAACCAATGGTGCTCAAACTTTTTACCATAATATACTCGGGAACCAACGATAACATTTTTTCGTCAGCATTCTCTCTTATGAATTCTACTGGATCCATGCCTTCTATTTTCTCAGGGCGTCTTACCGGCACTTGCTTTCCGCTTATAAATATCCATTGATACTTCTCCCGGCGTTCAGCTTTTTCCTTCTCTTCTGAAGCGCAGCCATTGGTTTTTTATAGGCTTTGGAATTTTCCGTTTT
>CALGJU010000233.1 GCA_937928685.1 uncultured Granulosicoccaceae bacterium | reverse complement strand
CTTTGAAGTGAATTTATGATCGTAGCGCGGTAATCGCTCACACCAGACTCGATAACAGACGAGTGAGAATGAGTTGTCGCAAGTTCCTTTGGTGCTACAAGCCTTGAGAGCGCAAAAATTCACGGACCAGTTCGATGTAGCCGTAGCGGTAGGTTGCGATCAATATAATGATAATAAGCAGCAACCAGAATGTCATTTTCCAGGGGCTGCCGGTGGAGTTATTCTGGCTTTTAGTCAGGTACGGAATCTTTGCCTGGGTTTTTCTAATGGCCTCTTCAGCAGGCAGAGCGAAGAATTCCCGCTTTTTCGATACCCGGTCACGATCGAATAAATCATGTAAGTAGCGTTCAGATTCCAACCGGTTCGGTACCCATGAATAGTACCGCAGTACAAACGGAACCGGCACGCTGGTGTTGTACAGCGCCGCTACCCGTTTGCCCGGTTGTTTTGAGGTCATGCCGATCTTCACCAAACCGGGCATTGACGGGTTAGATGCGATATACACATAACCACCCACTGATTTTTTTGCTTTGCGCGTGAACATATCGGCTCTACTTAAAGATGGAAATCAGGGTGCTGCAACCCATAGGAAGGCAATGGATAAGGCCAAGGGATAAAGCCAAGAGGTAAAGCATTGTGCCTTTGTCAGAGTAAAAAAAATCTGAGCCATGCAATCAAACAATCCGAAAGCGCGATTTTCAGCGCTGAACTATTTCGGCGTCAGGCGGGATATTGCAGCAGCAATGCGTTGCATGGCATTGTCCAGATTTTCATCGGAGTTGGCAGTCGACAGACGAATATAAGGAGACAGTTCATAAGCGCTGCCCGGTACTGATGCGACACTCGCCTCATGAATGAGATAACCTGCCAAATTGGTGTCGCTATCAATTAACTCACCATTCGGGGTTTTGCAACCGAGCAACGCTTCGCAACCAATATAGGCATAAAAAGCGCCGCCTGGCGATCTAAGTTGAAAACCGGGAATATTGTTGGCGTGTTTCACAACAAGATCGCGGCGTCTTTCAAAGGCTTTTCTGAATTGTCCGACTGACTCCTGCGGCCCGTTCAATGCTGCAACTGCAGCTGCCTGTGCAACAGAGCAGGGTGCAGATGACACTTGTGACTGGACTTTGATCATTACATCAATCAACGTTTTTGGTCCTGCACCGTAACCGATGCGCCACCCTGTCATGGCGTAGGCTTTTGATACACCGTTGACGGTCAGGATGCGGTCTTTAAGCTGAGGCAGTGCCTTTGCTGACGAGATAAAGGTTCTTCCATCGAAAATAATGTGCTCATATATTTCGTCAGATAACAATATGATTCGAGGATGCTGTTCAAGTACTTCGCCCAACGCCTGTAGCTGTGCTTCGCTATAGATCGCCCCAGCGGGATTCGAGGGCAGGTTCAACATTACCCAGCGGGTTTTTTCTGTAATGGCTGCCTGTAGACTCTCTGGAGTTAATCGGAATTCATCCTCCGGTTTACAGGTGATTGTTTTTGGTGTGCCGCCGACTGCCAGAACGATATCCCGGTATGAGCCGAAAAACGGTGCGCACATGATGACTTCATCATCCGATTCAAGCGTGGCAAGCATGGCATTAAAAATGATCTGCTTTGCGCCGTTTGAGATGATCATCTCATTGTGGGCGTAGTCAAGCCCGTTCTCACGTTTGAATTTATCGCACACTGCATCACACAGGTCAGCGGCACCACGCATCGGTGTGTAGCGCGTTTTACCGGCAAGGGCCGCTTGATGTGCGGCCTCGACAATATGTGCGGGTGTATCAAAGTCAGGCTGCCCCAGCCCAAGGTCGATAATATCTTTACCTTGCGATTTAAGGTCCCGGGCAAGCTGACTGACCATTACGGATGCAGCAGGCTTAACACGGTTTAATCGTGATGACGAAAAATTCATTGTTTGATCTATCGAGTCAGGGCTCACGTTTATGTTTTCTTCGAATCGTCAATAATGTTCATGGTGGCCACACCACTTTCGCCTAATGGAATTGCGGCAAACGGGCCGCCATGATACATCTGCGCGACATCGTTGGTATCGGCCGGTTCGGCTTGTTTAAATATTTCCTCAGCAAATTGCTCGGCATTGTCTTTAGGTTTATACCCCAGATGACTGGCGTTACGATTGTCCACTGGAGCACGATCATTATTTGATATTCCATAGACCACAGAAAACCCGGTAGTGGGGGTGTCTATTGATCGGGTAACCAGTTGAATAAGATCGTCATAACTTAACCAGGTGCCCAGTGCACGCGTACTGGTCACCTGAGCGGCGGAAAGTATCCGCATGCACACAGATTCCATGCCGCGTTTGTCCCAATACATGCTGGCCAGGTCTTCAGCAAAACATTTCGCCAGCCCATAAAACGTATCCGGTCGGTGTGGAACATCTGTGCCGATAAAATCCTGTTTGCTGTGCATGCCTACTGCATGAATTGAACTGGCATACACTACTCGTTTTACGCCTTGCTGATGTGCGGCTTCCCAGATGTTATAAGCGCCAACAATGTTTGGCCCGAGAATCTGTTCAAACGGTGCTTCGTCACCGATAGCACCGAAGTGAACTACCATGTCCGCGCCTTCAAGTAATGCATGGATCTCATCGTAATTGGCCAGATCGGCTTTCTGATACCGTTCACCCGGGTAGAGCTTACCGACATCGTCCGTAAGATCTGAACTCACCAGTTCTTTGCAGAGAGCAGTTAAAGGTTCGCGGAGGTGTGAGCCGAGTCTGCCGGCAGCACCGGTTAGAACGAGCTTGTTCATTGTAAATTGCCTGTTGGTATTTTAACCGGAGGGTGGTAAGCAGCTCCGGTTTGTTATTAAAGGACGAGGGGCTAAATAATCGCTTTTTCAATAATCGGACTATTATTCACGATACGCTCATAGTGAAACGGCGTCATATCCAGAGTTCGATATTCACCGTAGGTTAACCATTCCGCCGTTCCGCGGCCCATAGCGGGTGATTGCTGCAACCCGTGGCCTGAAAACCCGTTCAGAAAAATAAAGTTCTCTACTTCATTGTGTGGCCCCATGATCGCGTTATGATCAAACGTGTTCATCGAATAGTGGCCGCCCCATTCATTGGTGAGTTTTATGGATTCAAACTGGGGAATGCGAGCAGCAATAATCGGCCACACATGATTTTCCCATAGAGACTGGTCGACTGCAAAATCATCATACTCTACTGCGGGATCAATATCGGAATGCCCACCGCACTGGTATGTGCCGCCGCCGTTTTCACGTACGTGAACGCCTGAGGGATCAATCGTTAACGGTAAGTCACGGTCAAGCGGTTGCTCTGCTTTGAATATCCATGAATAGCGCTTGCGTGGTTCAACGGGCAGTTCAATGCCCGCCATTTTAGCGGTGCGGGATGCCCGTGGCCCGGAAGCGTTTAAGACCTGACCACAGGAAATTACTTCGCCCGACTTAAGCGTGACGCTTTCAACACGAGTACCATTGGCACTCGTGGTCATGTCTACCACTTCATTTGAAATATATTCTACGCCACGCTCCTGTGCCTGACGTCGCCACCATTCAAAGACTGCAGCACCGTCCCAATAACCTTCATCGACCAGGTTTATCGACCCCAGTACGATGTCGTCGACATGGTAGAAAGGGTAGTGTTTTAGAATTTCCTCAGGTGTCATGAGTTGCGTCGCAGCACCTGCGGCAAGTTGCACCTGCTGGCTCTCTCTAAGTACATCGGCAAACGCCTCATTGTCAGCCAGATACATGTAACCAAACGACTGAACACTCAGTTCAGGTACACGTTCATCTCCCCCCATACGTTCGCGTGAATTCTTAACAAAGTCTGCAGCGAACTGAGATATTCGAACATTCAGCTCAGTGCTGAACTGTTGACGCATACAGGAATTGGTATGTGCAGTTGAGCAATTTTCATACGTCGGGTCC
>CALGJU010000232.1 GCA_937928685.1 uncultured Granulosicoccaceae bacterium | reverse complement strand
GGGGAACTTCCATACTCAGGAAACCCGACGCGTGAGCGAGTGGCAAGCCGTGTATTACCGACTTCATTCTTGTTCCAGGTACCGCAACATATTAGGACTTTCGTAAAACGAACTGGAAAATCTCCCTGACATGTTTGTTGTAGCTCCCGGTCAACAAACCCGCCGGCGTGAGCGAGGGATATCCAGCTCGTCAAGCCGCTCAATTATACCCCCTGCGCTGATTAGATAGTGCTCTCTTGGGTGTACGAGAGTAACTTTACGTACAGGGTATCCCTCGCTCACGCTGGCGGGTATGTCATGGGGCTGTAGTTGGTGGTAGTTATTCGGAGACACCTACCGGATTTGCAATTCTTGCACAGCCTCAAAGCAACAAAGCACTCAATCGGGGAACTTCCATACTCAGGAAACCCGACGCGTGAGCGAGTGGCAAGCCGTGTATTACCGACTTCATTCTTGTTCCAGGTACTAACCCAGATTATTCATGATGATGACGGCATCTCACTTGAATCTAGATTTTCATCAATCTCAAGTTTATGTAAAGGTACATTCTATTTTGGCAGGTCACCCGCTTTAGCCAATCCAATCTTTGTAAATACCGGTCCTACTAATTCAAAAAACATGGTCGCCACCACCACCACTGGAATTATGACGTCAGCGTATTGGGGGAACTGTGCCGATGCTATTAGTGCCATACCCATCGCCACCCCTGCCTGTGGCAATAAGGCTCCTCCCATCCATTTTTTTACGCTGTCACTACCGCCTGCCAGTACTGCCCCTGGCCAACAGCCGACGAGCCTGGCCAGGCAGCGAAGCGCAATGTAACCGATGATAGGCAAAGCGATAGCTGACAACATAGAGAGCTCTAATGATGCACCTGTTAAGGTGAAAAACAGCACCATAAATGGCCACTCGATATCTTCCAGTTCATGGAACGGCCTTTCATGATGTTTGGCAAAATTTGTCACCACCACTCCCAACACCATTGCCGACAACAAATAAGAGACGCCAATGTACTGTGCAATACCACCGCAAAGTAAAACCATGCCGAGTGCTTCAAGTAGGGTTGGTTGGCCGGGTTTCACCCTTCCGACGGCATACGACATAGGTATACCAAGCACGATGCCGAGTATTACCGCTCCACCCAGCTCCCAAAGTGAGTAAGCCACAATCTGCAGTGATGCGCCTTCACCGCTCAATGTCTTTGCTACAGCAAGTACGATGCTAAATGCAATCAAGCCCCAGACGTCATCAATGCCGACAATACCTTGTAATGTATTGGTGAATTTCCCCGCTGCATTGTTTTCTTTAATAACATCTAAGGTTGCCGCCGGATCAGTAGCGGTGGCAATACCACCGAGCAGTATCGCTACAATTACAGGAACACCCATCAACAGCAATCCACCGGCAACGACTACTACTGTCGTCAGCACTACACTGATTGAAACACCTAAAACGACCATGCCGTTTTCAATCGTGTTTGCGCGTGTGATTTTTCCACCCAATAAAAAACCCACCAGTAACAACGATATGTTGGTTATCAGTGGCATCCAGTCGCTAGCGTTCTTTGGTAATATATCGAATGCACCCGGCCCTAACAGAAAACCGAATAGAAAAAGCAATGTCACGCGTGGCAGCGCTGTTTTTCTACCAAGAAAATCAGTCGCAAGACCCAGCAGCAGTAAGCTTCCGACGCCAATCAGTAATGTCGATACGTCGGTTCCGAAGTGATTCATTTTCATGTCCGCCACTGCGGTTAAAGAACGAGTTTTCTCAGCCGCAGGGAATTACTGATCACAGACACGGACGAAAGACTCATGGCAGCAGCTGCCAGCATCGGTGACATTACTGATCCAGTGAGCGGATATAGAATGCCTGCTGCTACTGGAATTCCGGCGGCATTATAAGCAAAGGCAAAAAACAGGTTCTGTTTGATGTTTCTTATTGTTGCCTGGGCCAATTTTCGTGATTTAACAATGCCCGCCGGGTCGCCTTTCAATAAAGTGATACCGGCACTTTCAACCGCCACATCTGAACCATCAGCCATTGCAATACCGACATCGGCGGCCGCAAGCGCTGGTGCATCATTAACGCCATCACCGACCATGGCCACCGTGTGGCCCATACTTTTCAGCTCATGGATCAATGCCTGTTTTTGCTCAGGTAACAAACCCGCATGCACTTCGTCTATAGATAATAAAGCACCAACGACACCTGCTGTCTGAGGGTTGTCGCCGGTGGCGAGAATGACTTTTATACCCTCGCGTTGTAGTGCGCTTATTGCCTCCGCAGCAGTGGCCTTTATTTTGTCGGCAACACCAATCAAACCAAGCAACACAGAATCACGGGCAAGGTACATAACAGTCTTGCTATCGGATTGCAGTTCCTGCGCACGCTCGGTCAGTTGTGTCATGTCAACATTGTGATCACGCATTAAACTGGCATTTCCAAACACAACAGTGTGTCCATCAATAGCACCCACAATACCTTTGCCACTAACATTATTAAACTCGATTACTGATCCAATTTTTAATTCTCTTTGTTGCGCCGCTTCAACAATCGCATGCGCCAGTGGATGCTGTGAGTTAAACTCGAGTGCGGCTGCCATTAAAATCACTTCATTTTCGGATGCACCATTTATTGCCTCACAGTCAGTCAATGTTGGCTTGCCCTCTGTAAGCGTGCCGGTTTTATCAACAATCAGTGCATCAACCTGAGCCATCAATTCAAGCGAGGTTGCATCCCTCACCAGCACCCCGCCCTGAGCACCGCGTCCCATGGCGGTCATGACTGACATGGGCGTTGCAAGTCCCAGTGCACAAGGGCAAGCGATCACTAACACAGACACTGCAGATACAATCGCGAAGGGTAGCTGCGGTGCCGGACCAAACAGCAGCCAGAGAGAAAATGCCATAATAGCAATGACTACAACCCCTGGCACGAACCAACGCGCCACCCGGTCAGCCATATTCTGTATCGGAGGTCTTGATCGCTGTGCTTTGCCGACCATCTCTATGATTTTCGCCAGTATCGTTTCCTGCCCCACCTTATCGGCGACAATTATCATACTGCCATCGCCATTAATGGTACCTGCAGATACAGGCGACTCAACTGACTTCACCACTGGTATCGGTTCACCGGTGATCATGCTTTCATCAATTGTTGAAGTGCCGGATAACACAGTGCCGTCTACCGGTACGCTGTCCCCCGGTCGCAGGCGTAGCTTATTACCAACGACCACATGAGCCAGTGGTACATCGTATTCACTACCATCAGGGTTTATACGACTGGCAACTTCAGGGGCAAGGTTTAGCAATTCTCGAATAGCCTCACTGGTACGTGCCCGGGCTTTAAGCTCCAGAATCTGACCCAATAAAACCAGCACAATAACCACTGCTGCCGCTTCAAAATAGACAGGCATATGACCGTTGCGCAGAAAGACTGAAGGAAACTGATCGGGAAACAACACAGCGGCAAGGCTTACGCCATACGCAGCTGTTACCCCCAGGGTGATTAGAGTCCACATGTTTAAATGCATATACTTTAGCGATTCAATTCCGCGCTGAAAGAATGGCAATGCCACCCAAAGCACCACAGGTGTTGCAAGGAATAACTCTGTCCATATAGCGGTTATTTCACCTAGCCATGATCTAATTGGCAGGCCTACCATTGGGCCCATGGAAATCAAAAATAAAGGAATGGTGAATAACAAACCAATTTTGAATCGACGAGTGAAATCAACTAATTCGGGGTTTTCTTCTGATAGCGTGGCAGACATTGGCTCTAACGCCATGCCACATATCGGGCAAGTGCCGGGCGTATCCTGAATGATCTCAGGATCCATCGGGCACGAATACTGTGTTTCTTCAGTAACGTTTTGACTTACCTGATGATGGGTACCCGAAACATAAAACCACGGATCAACGTTGAAACGCTGCTTACAACCGCTGGAGCAAAAATAGTATTTAGCACCTTGATAATCAGACTCGGGACTGCGTCCGTCATCATAGGCTTGCATGCCACATACAGGGTCTTTGACATCGGTGGGGCTTATCACATCGGTAGGGTCAGTGCCTGTCATTAGGTTGGTAACTGATTTCGATTGCGTTTTATACACTGCGTTTTGCACTTCGTTAGCCTGTATTGTTTATATGGGTTCGACATCCAAAGCCAATATTATTAGATAGGTTATTAGATCGCGGAAGATTCGTGGCTTGCCATGTGCCGAGTGTCATCCGATGAGATGTGACGCAAAGTCGCGCTGTGGCATTGAATAGACAATATGTTTTTTGTTATATACAGTCATTAGTCGCTCTCAACCCTGCAAATTTATTAACCACTACACTACTTGGTTCGCCTCACCAGCTAAGTCAAGGTTATATGCTCAACTCCTGAATTTAGTGAACTAAAGGTCCGGTTAAATTAACCGGACCAGCACTACAAGCTCGGATAATCTAACTTGTTGCCACCTCCTCCTCCTTGTCTTTTGAACTAGCCTTCGTTGGCGTCGCTTTAGCGGTTTGCTTTTTTTCACCGCCAAGCGCTTTGTCATTACCTTTTTTAATTGCAATTTTCTTAACCTTATCGATTACTTCAACTGGTTTTTCTATTGCCAATGTGAGTACTCCGGCATTTAATTCAGCGTCTACTTTTTCAGTATCAGGATCAAAAGGCAGGCGGATTGTGCGTTTAAAACTACCGCTGGATCTTTCCACTATGCGGTAATTTTTACCTTCGTCATTAATCTCCTCTTCTCGTTTTCCGGTAATTGTCAGTAAATCTCCATTCAACTGTACGTCAACGTCTTCTTCATTAACGCCGGGTATCTCTGCTGTTATTTCAAGTGCAGTATCTGTTTCCGTGATATCGATATTAGGCGCTCGCAGATAACCCCCATTGTCAGTCGCGTCTAGATCGCTTAAGACAGGCCGAAAATCATTAAACTGATCAAACACCCTAGCGATTTCCACTTGCAAATCCTTAAACGGATCAGGACGAAGTGCTTGTTTACGAATTGAAGGAAAGAAATTATTTAAGTTCATCATTATCTCCTGAGTGGTGGCTTAAACACAGTGATTGTCACTGTTGATGCAATATCAGTGAAATGCGTTTGCAGCCTATTGACCTGAATCAATTAAAAACGATAAGGTCAAACTGGTTATGGACCAATAGCACTACATCAAGCAGATGCCTTTATTGATGTCAGTCAATTATTAATGCAGCAGAAAAGGCATTCTTGGTATTTGGTGTCTAACGGCTCGTGTCGTTATTTTAGTAAACAGCGGCACAAATGATGAACGGTTTATAAATACAATTATGGATACAGGCCTGGATCATGGACATTCTCCACAGGAGATTGAGCAACGCATAGCAGGCTCAAACGATCGTAGCTTGTTGCGTGATTTTGTTTACGGATCAATAGACGGAACCGTTACTACGTTTGCCATTATTTCCGGAGTGGCAGGGGCCGGCTTGCCGCAAAACGTTATTATCGTACTGGGTCTTGCAAACGTTTTGGCAGACGGCTTTTCAATGGCCACAAGCAACTACTTAGGCACACGCTCTGAGCAGTTTAATCATCGGCGAATACGCGCTAATGAACAACGACACATCAGTGAATTTCCGCAAGGCGAAAAAGCAGAGCTTAAGTATATTCTTTCGCGCCATGGGCTGAAGGGTGCAGATCTGATCAACACTACCGAGATCATTACTCGTCATGAATCGCTTTGGATCAACTTAATGCTTTCAGACGAATACGGACTCCCACCGGGCGAGCCCAAACCTTTTGCTGCCGCGCTAGCTACTTTTGTGGCATTCGTGGTGTGCGGTGGCGCTGCCCTGATGCCGTTTTTAGGAGGTTCAGAAACCCCCTATATACTTTCATGCCTTATCGCCGCGATGACTTTTTTTACTGTTGGCGCTTTAAAGGCCCGCTGGACGGCTGAGTCGTGGTTTACATCAGCCTTGCAGACGACACTTCTCGGCGGTATTGCCGCTGTGATTGCATTTTCAGCAGGCAATGTGGTGACCCGATTCGCCTGAGCACCTGTGCACTTTGGGATAATACGGCGTTATTTGTGGTAGCGGCTAAATCGAAATAATTCGTTTATCGACCTAATACACTGCATATAAAGACTTAGCGCCTAGTTCACTGGTCGCCTTGTGAATAATGCAGGCTAGCTACAAAACGTAACTTGCGGTGTAAACAAATATCCTGATCCACGAACGGTCTTAATAAGCTGTTGATCACCCTCAAGAGTAAGCTTCTTTCGTAATCTTGCGACCTGATTGTCAATTGTACGATCATTAGGCAGCCACTCATTACCCTTTAGTTCATCCATGATTTGATCACGGCTGAGTACTTTGCGCGGGCTTTTTACGAATAGGTGGAGCAGATCGAATTCGCCAGTCGTGAGAGGCACAGGGTTGCCGTCAGTATCATGTAGTTCACGAGTGATGCAGTTTAGTATCCAGCGCTCGAAATGAAGCTCCTCACCGCTGTCGGCCTGGGCGGCCGGTGTTGGCTGTGGCTGAGCGGCAGGCTGATAGCGTCGAAGAACCGCACGCACACGTGCTACTACTTCCCGTAGCTCAAACGGTTTACTAATGTAGTCATCAGCGCCTATCTCGAGCCCGACGACGGTATCAATCAAGTCTCCTTTGCCACTGACCATAATGATCGGCACCTGAGATTCAGCCCGAATTGCACGCGCAAGCTCCAGACCATCTTCACCACCCAGCGATAGGTCCAGGGTGATCAGATTGATATCGTTGCCGCGCAGTAAATCAAGCGTTTGCGCGCTGTTCTCTGCCTCTAGAACATGAAAGGTCTCCCGTTCGAGGCATCTGCGTAGTAGCTTGCGGATCGGCGCTTCGTCATCGACTACAAGTATTTTCTGGTTTGAATCTATCACTAAAATAAATACTCGATCGCAGTACACTGCCCATCTGTTCTGTCTGGCCTATCCATTCCTGTTTAAGCGTTCCTGTTTAAGCGGTCTATTAAGCATGAATGGCCGCTCTATTTAATGTAAGCGCTGCCTGGAAAACGACAACAGAATAACATAGTGAGCTGCCTATTATCCCTCTGTTCAGGTGTGGAATTTTTCCCATATATACAAGAACTTACTATATCTATATTAGACTGTGTGTAAAGCCATGTTTAAAACCTCTCGGGTTACGAAAGGTAACATGGAGCACAACTGGGTTTAAGATATTATTCGATAAATTTTGCGCTGTACCCATCACGTGTGCAGAGCTACTTATCTATTGTTGATGTCACTCTGCTCGCAATGCGTCAACCGGTAACATTACTGCCGCACCACGTGCTGGTAAAACGCCTGCAATCAGGCCAACCATCAGTGCCACCGCCTCCGCCAATAAGACATAAAACATAGAGGTTTGAACCGGAAGCGCCGGGATAAATAAGTGCAGCAGCTGTGCCCCTCCAAAGCCAATCAACAGGCCGAAAAATCCCCCAAGCGCGGCCAACAAAACAGCTTCACCAAGAAACAGCTGTAAGATCTGCGAGCGCGTTGCTCCCAGCGCCCGCAGCAAACCTATTTCATTTGTGCGTTCGCGTACAGCGATAGTCATGATGGTCAGTATGCCTATCCCTCCCACCACCAGTGAGATGGCGCCGAGACCCGCGACGGCGGTGGTTAACACGCCGAGGATCGAGTCAAGTACCTGCATCATTTGCTGTTGAGTGACAATGGTGACGTCGTCGCTACCGTGTCTTGCATGCAGCAATCGTTTGGCACTGGCCACTACCTCCTCGACTGGCGCGGTTTCAGCATACAGCAGATCAACTTCCATTAAAGATTGGCTGTTAAATAGTTCCATTGCGCGTGCTAAAGGCAAATAGACGGTGTCGTCGAGATCAATACCAAGCATCTGTCCTTTGGCCTGCATCACTCCGACAACCCGGTAGCGATTGCCGCCAATGCGAATAAACTTTCCCAATGGGTTGATATCGCCAAATAGTTCATGGCGCATTTTGCTGCCCAGGACAGCGGTAGGCCGGGGAAAGTGCGGGTTGTCATCAGGTAAAAAATTACCTGCAGCCACTGCAAATGAAAAAGCCTCTGGAAATGCGGGGCTGGTGCCATATACCGTGCTGCGCCGCTGACGTCGATTGCCTTCAATTTCAGCATTTCCCACAACAAAGCCGACAACTGCTTCTATGTGCGGCAGACGGGCAAGTGCAAGTGAGTCGTCAAGCGTCAGGGGTCTGGTGGTATTGATTGCTCCAATGGAACTGCCCAGTGTGGCCGTCTTACCAGGTTGAATTTGAACAATGGTAGTGCCGAACTGCGTAAATTGGGTCACTACAAACTGATTAATCCCCTCACCAATCGAAGTAAGCAGCACTACCGCAGCAATGCCAATCGCAATACCGAGTGTGGTCAAAGTGCTGCGAACCCGATTATCAGTAATCGAACTAAACGTCAGTTTTAAAAAATCTTTACTCTGCATACTGACGCCCTCCTAGTGTTTTGCCAGTGAGGCGATGGGGTCGAGCGCGGCTGCTCGACGCGCGGGCAATATACCGAACACAAGCCCGGTTATAAACGCTACCAGTACCCCGGCAGCTACTGCCCACACGGGTGGCAGCATATCGAGTATCGGGTAATAGGCCGACACCAGCCAACAAGCTGTTAATCCGACAACGACTCCGATCAGCGCACCAAATAATGACAACATTGCAGACTCGGTCAGGAACAACCATACAATTTGCGATGGCGATGCACCAAGTGCCTTTAACAAACCGACTTCCCCGGTTCTCTGTGAAACGGTCTCTAACATCACATTCATGATTAACACCCCCGCCACTGCCAGACTGATCGCGGCTATGCCTGCGACGGTCAGTGTCAGTGCGTTGAAAATGGTATTGAATGTTTCGTGCACTGCATCCTGTGTAATCACTGTGGCATCGTCCTCGCCATGGTGTCGGGCTTTTAAGGTTTTTGTGACAAACGTAGAAATGGCGGGTATTGAATCGGGGTGGTTACTTTCGATCATGATCCTGAAAACGTTGTCTGTATTAAACAATCTCATAGCAGATGCGATAGGAACAATAATCGATTCATCGACGGTCATTCCGAACGTGCTTGGCGCGTGATCAAGAACACCGATAACACGGAAACGGCTCTCACCAATCCTTAAGAATTGCCCGACTGAAGATTCAGAGCCAAACAACTCAGTTTCTATCTCGCGGCCGATCACGCATACAGGACTGGCATGTTGCCAGTTGCCGCCCGGTAGAAAGCTGCCCTTGTACATTTGCCATTCACGCAGTGGCAGCATCTCGGCGGTAGTGCCCTGCACAACAGATTCACGTTCTAATCCGGCTCGGTTAACGCTCGCCGCACCGATCACCATAGGAGCGACTCTAAATACTGCAGGGTGACGGGTAAGCGCTTGCGCATCTGCAATTGTTATTGGTCGCGTAGTGGCACCAAGACTGGCACTCATGGCACCACCAGTGGTCTCTGACTTGCCGGGCAATACAAAAACCAGATTGGTACCGAGACTTGCGAATTCCCGTGTCACATAGCGTCTGGCGGCTTCACCGAGGCCGATGAGCAGGATCACCGACGTGACTGCAATTGCCACTGCTAACAGCATCAATAAGGTTCTTGATCGGGCTCGTTCGATCGAGAAAAAAGAATAACGAACAATATCCCCGGTATTCATAATGCAGGTTGCTTTTGTATGTCTTCAACAATGCGTCCGTCTACCATTTTTAATTGTCTTTTTGCACGCCGACCGATGGCCGCATCATGGGTGACTACAATCAGCGTCATTCCCTGCGAGTTAAGCTGCTCCAGTATTTCAATCACTTCATTACCCGATTTTCGGTCAAGGTTTCCGGTCGGCTCGTCAGCCAATATAAGATTAGGGCTGGTTACCGTGGCGCGTGCAATGGCAACACGTTGTCGTTGCCCACCGGAGAGTTGGTCTGGTCTATGATCAAAGCGATCTGTCAGACCCATACCATCTAGTGCGGCACGAACCTGCTCACGACGCTTTGAAGCTGGCACGCCTCTGAGCATCAACGGCAGCTCAACATTTTCAAAAGCTGTCAGTCGCTGGATCAAATGGAAGAACTGAAATACAAATCCAATTCGACTGTTCCTGATATGTGCTTGTTCTGAATCATCAAGTGTAGTGGTATCACGCTGGTCAAACAGATAGGAACCGGCGCTCGGCCTGTCCAGTAAACCGAGTAAATTCAGAAGCGTTGATTTTCCCGAACCGGAAGGCCCCATCAAAGACAGATACTCGCCTTTGTCTATAAGCAAATCGATGTCCTGTAGCGCATGCACTTGCTCACTACCGACCTGAAATATTCTTTGTATCCCATCTAGTTGTATCAACACTTGCCTTACTCTTCTGTCGCCACCGCTGCAGCACCGGCCTCTACACCCTGCCGATCAATAGAAAGCACAATCGATTGCCCCTGTTCAAGGCCATCTGTAATCTCGGTGACCTGCCAATTACTTAAACCGGTCTTAACTGGCTGTTCGGCAAGTACTCCTGTCGCATCAATCGTCATCACTCGATCACTGTTTTTTAGCGCCTGTGTCGGGATTCGCAGAACGTCACGGCGGGTGTCTAGAATCACCTCAACATCTGCGCTGTAGCCCGGTAACAATTCTTCAGAAGGTTGATCAAACTCAACCTCTATCTCTACTGTTCTGGCTTGCTTTTCGAGATCCAGCACATAGGGGGCAACACGTTTCACAGTGCCGGGGAAAGTCCTATCTGAAAAAGCATCAAGCGATATTCTGGCTGGCATGCCCGCGCGGATGTCAGGCGCATCTACCTCGTCTATAGGCGCTTTGACATAGGTGCAGGAATCGTCAATTAAATCCACTGCGGGGAGAGTCGCGACCCCGACAGGTGAGGCAGTAACGATTTCTCCCACTTCGCCATTGACTTCGGCTACCGTGCCATCAAACGGCGCTCTTAGTATCGTTTGCTCAACGTGTGCTTCAGCAATTTCAATCTTTGCAGAGCTCACGTCGATCATGTGACGCATGGCTCTGCAACCAGCGACTTTGGCACGCGCCTCCCCAACGATAAAATCAGCACGTTCATCAGAGATCATTTTCTGCTCTACCAGCACGCCTATTCTGTCGGCTTCACTGCTGGCTACTCTGGACATTGCACACATTTCATCTGCCCGAGCTGTGGCGACGTTCTTTTCCTGTTTCGATAGCTTCAGCTGCGCTGCGACATCCTGATTCCAAAGTGTCAGCAATATTTGCCCCTGTTGGACTTTGTCACCTGGTCGCACAGTAAGGGAGCTTATCTGACCACTGTGCATAGGTGAAATACGTGCCCGGTTGCAGGTATTCACTGTACCGGCGCGAGTGTTGGATACAGATGCAATCACTTCTCCTCTGTCTACAGTGACCGTAACTACCTCTACTGCGTCCTCATGCGAGGTTTGAAAATAGATGGCGCCAGCGATGATCACTGCGATACCCAATAACACCAGTGTTTTAATTTTCATGCATTGAATCCGTTTAATCCTTTGTGCAGCCAACATATAAATGAAGTGCAGCTCCACAGAAAAGTCTTTGATGCATTGTGAATTAACGCTGAGATGAAGGCTTGATTGACATCAAATTGTTCAGGGTGTGCCGGGTGTGGAAGCAAGCACAACGTCGAACCTGTTTAGTACTTCTATTCGGCATAACTGATATGGATCAAATCCAGCCTGCAACGGTAGTGTCTAATTCTCTATACAGTCGTATTGATCGCAAAACGTTACGTGCTCCACAACGGTAAAGTGCAAAGATAATGCAGACAAATCTCCACACACCCTACTCTGCGGGTAGCGTCACTATTTATGGTCGGGTTTTTTCAGAGGATATCGTAAAGAGTGTTGTTCTCACGATACTGACACTACCACTGTTTGCAATTCAGCCTGCCTTGCTTGTAAAGCTTGCAGTGATTTCGCTAACCGTTTTTTTCTGGGGTTGGTTATTTGCAAGGGGTCGGTCTGAAACACCAGGTGTTGATTTGCTGGTATCAGCGTTGTTTTTTACTCTTTTGCTACCAATTGACCTGAGTTCATGGCAACTGGTGTTGATTGTGAGCTTCGGCACTGTGATTGGTGAACAGATATTCGGCGGACGTGGCGACAGCTTTGTAAATCCCGTGATCACCGGGCTCGCCTTCCTGTTTTACGCATTTAAAACAGACGCGATGTCCCCGCTAAATACCTATCCCGTGGTAGTTCTCACACTACCGGCAGCACTGTTTCTATGGTATCGATTCATTGATATACCGTATTTACTGGCAGTGCCCATCGGCTACTTACTTACGGTCGCTATGACCGGAGGTTCGCCGGTTTCCTATTCCCCGTCCACCGCGGTGGTTATGTGCCTGTTGTTTGTGGCCAGTGATTCAGCGGTTATGCCACGTACTTTGCCTGGGCGAATAATTATCGGTGCGCTAATCGGCATTGCAATGCAAGTGCTGCAAAGCCACTGGCTGTCACTCGAGAAAACAGTGTTTATTATTCTACTTGCCAGTGTTGCAACCCCTTTGATCGATTATATGGTCAGCGCGACCAACGTCAAACTTAAGGGAGGTTCTCAAAATGTCGTGGATTAGTCGAAAGTTTCACAACATGCCTAACGACAGCACGGCAAAGGCGTTTTGCATGGCAACACTTGTCGGCGTGACCTGCGCGTTAACAGTGTCTGCAACCGCTGTACTTTTAAAACCTCAACGACAGGCGAACCAAGAAGCTTTTCGGCAACAACGTATGGATACGATGTTGTCGTCACTTCCAGGCTTAAAAGATGTGTTGCAGAACAGTGATGCAGACACGCTGCAATCACTCTTCATTGATCTTAATACCGGGACGGCCGCTGAGCCGGCACAAATAGAAAACTTCAAGGCGCAGGCGCTGACGGTCTCGGACAATAGTAACGCTGAGATATATACGTTAGCGCTTGATGACTCCATAGATATTGCAGGCATCGAGCAACGGCCGAATCTGATAGAAGTTCACCTACTACAAAAGAAGGGCGTGTTAGATCTATTGGTGTTACCGATTTACGGCCGAGGGTATCAGTCAACCATTCGAGCCTGGCTAACCCTTTCGGGTGATCTCAATACCGTCGTCGCGCTGTCTGTGTTTGAACAAGCTGAAACCCCGGGTATAGGTGCACGAATCACAGAAACTGCGTGGCAGCAATTATGGGCACAAAAACAACTTCACAACGAGAACGGTGATGTCGCACTGAGTGTGGTCACCGGGAAAGCCACCAATGCGAATGAAGTTGACGGTATCAGCGGCGCCACCCGCACCGGGCTCGGGATAAATTCAATGATTCAGTTCTGGCTGGGTGACTATGGTTTTGCACCGTTTTTAGACAAGCTCCGTACAGGTGAAATTCCTATGAGGGCGAGCTAATGACCTATTGGCGGCGTTATCTGTTTGAGCCATTGCTCAACAATAATCCAATCACGATACAAATGCTTGGCATCTGTTCGGCACTGGCCGTTACCACGAACTTAAAAACTGCGTTAACGATGTGTATCGCCGTGATTGTGGTGTTGACTGTCAGCAGTGGGATTATCAGTGCTATACGTCATCATATTCCGTCGTCTATCCGATTGATTATTCAGATCACCATTATCGCCTCGATGGTGATCGTAATTGATCAAATACTACAAGCGTGGTTTTTCGAGATCAGCCAGGTGTTATCAATATTTGTCAGTCTGATAGTCACTAACTGTCTGGTGATGGGACGTACCGAAGGGTTTGCTATGCACAATGACGTTGTGCCAAGCATATTAGATGCACTGGGTAACGCCGCGGGCTATAGCCTAATACTGATTTTTGTCGCAAGCATACGAGAAATACTGGGTATGGGGACTCTGCTGGGTATTCCTCTGCTGCCACTGGCTGAACATGGGGGTTGGTTTGAGCCGATGGCTTTCATGCAAAAAGCACCTAGTGCTTTCTTTATTATCGGTCTACTGATATGGGGCATCCGGAGCATTAAAACCGAACAGGTGGAACCGGCAAAAATCACATTGCACAACACGCCGCCAGTAAGCGCTACAAGTCGCGAGGGTGGATCATGATCGATATCATCATCAGCGCTATATTTTCAGACAATCTAGCGCTGTCTTTCTTCCTTGGCATGTGCACCTTCATGGCTGTTTCCAGCCGCGTTGAAACAGCAGCCGGACTTGGCGTTGCTATTATTGTGGTTCAGACCATCACCGTACCGCTGAACAATCTGGTATTTCACACCCTGCTGTCAGAAAACGCATTGCAATGGGCAGGCATAGCGAATCAGGATTTATCGTTCCTCAAGCTCATTGCGTTTATTGGGATTATCGCGGCGATGGTGCAAATACTTGAGGTAGTACTCGACCGGTTTTCGCCCGCTCTATATAGTGCACTGGGTGTTTTTCTGCCACTAATTACCGTTAACTGTGCAATCCTCGGTGCCAGTCTTTTCATGGTAGAGCGGCACTACAATTTTACCGAAAGTATTGCCTACGGCTTTGGCAGTGGGGTTGGATGGGCGCTGGCCGTAGTACTATTCGCCGCCATCCGGGAACGCCTGAACCAACAGCGCATACCTGACGGACTACGTGGTCTTGGGCTGGCGTTTATCATCACCGGCCTGATATCGATGGGCTTTTCAGCGTTTACTCTTTCATGAATACTATTATTCTAGCCACAATCATAATCACAACGCTTGTGGTTTTTCTGTCGCTACTGGTGCAGCAGATTCGACGTGCATTATTGCCTGATCGGTTAGTGAGCGTAATGGTGAACCATTCACGTAAACTACCAGCGCACGCTGGTAGCAAACTTCTTGACGCACTGGCATCTGAAAATATTCTATTGCCCTCTGGCTGTGCCGGAGCCGGTACTTGCGGCTTATGCAAAGTCACTGTCACCGCAGGAGGTGGTTCAGTATTGCCCACTGAACGTGGCAGGCTCAGCGACACAGAATGCGAACGCGGTGTACGGCTTGCCTGTCAGCTAACAGTACGCGATGACCTGGAAATTACCGTTGCCGAAGAAGTCTTCACAGCGCAACACTGGAATTGCACCGTCACATCCTCAAAATATCTATCACCACTAATAAAAGAGATCACTCTCGAGCTTCCAGCAGATGCAGAGTTTTACTTTGACGCAGGTGCATATGTACAGGTAACTACCCCGCCATTTGCATGCAAATTCAGCGATTTCCACGTTGATGATCGGTACCGGGAACAATGGCAGCAGATGAACCTCTCAAGATTGACTGTACACAGTGACGTTGCCGAAACTCGCGCCTACTCAATTGCTAATCACACACAAGATAAACGGCATATTGTGCTGTTAATCCGCCTGGCATTGCCACCTCAATCTACTGACCTGCCACCAGGTAAAGTCTCAAGCTGGCTATTCAGCTTGCAGAATAATGATCAAGTGGAGATCAGTGGACCGTTTGGTGATTTTACCGTGCACGACCATCGTCGACCTATGGTGCTCATTGGCGGTGGTGTGGGCATGGCGCCGCTACGGGCTATTATCCATCAGCAGGTTAGAGACAACACAAATCAGGACATCCGGTTTTTCTACGGAGCCCGCAGTCTGACAGATCTTTTTTTCCAGAAAGAATTCGATCAGTTGGCACAAAACAACAAGCATTTTACATGGACCGTAGCGCTTTCAGAGCCAGCAACGAACGATCAATGGTCGGGAGAGAGAGGATTTATTCACGACGTAGTGCGGCAACAATTTATTGATGGCAACCCACAAGCAGACCAGTGCGACTACTACTTGTGTGGGCCCCCATTGATGCTAAAAGCAGTCATCACCATGTTGAAGCAGGCAGGTATTGATGAAGCCCACATCTACTCTGACAACTTCGAGATCTAACGTATGAACATAGACAGACGCAATTTCGTTACAGCAGCTGTTGGATTAGGGGGTGCTGTGATATGCCCATCAATCATTGCAGATGAATACAATAAAGACGGCCTTATCACCTGTAAGGGAGCGGCATTGGGCACCAGCTGGCAGTTGACCCTCTTGCCAGAGTATCCAGTGCACAAGGCAATCAACGCAGTGCACACTACGCTCAAAAAAGTAGACCAGTCGATGTCTCCCTATTTGCCAGACTCTGAAGTATCCCGCTTCAATCATCATAGCCACAGCGCTTACAGTCAGCCACTGTCGCCCTGGTGTTATACCGTGACAAAGGCCGCACTCGATGTAGCAATACAGTCAGACGGCGCGTTTGATCCAACGGTTGGACCGCATGTAAATCAATACGGTTTTGGTCCCATCACCGGAAGCAGGCACTGCCGCTACCATGACCTGTCACTCACTGATGACGCAATCACCAAGCGGCGGGAAGGTGCAACAGTCGATCTGTGCGGAATAGCAAAAGGCTTTGCGCTTGATAAAATCGCACACCACCTTACTGACCTTGGCTATAAACACTTTCTTTTTGAACTCGGCGGAGAGTTAGTAGCAAAGGGACGCCACCCCAGCGGGCGATACTGGAAGATCGCCATTGAAACCACCACCGATGTGCCGTTTTTGGCAACCTTAGATAATCGTTCTATTGCCACCTCTGGTGTTAAGCAAAACAGTTTTGACTACCTCAATAATACTTATAGTCATCTGATCAACCCATCTACACTGTCGGTCGTAGATACAGATCTGTTCTCGGTGTCTGTTTTCCACCCCAGTGCGATGTTGGCCGACGCCTGGTCAACGGCGTTATTCACTATGGGAAAAAACAAATCTATTGCATACGCTACGCAGAACAAACTAGACGCCCTGCTTATAGACAAAAATGACAATAATAATGCAGGCGCTTTTACTATCATCGGCAACATTATATGAACCGCTTTATAGAGGTGAATTTATGATTGAGTTATTGGCATGCCTGGTTGCGTTTACGGTACTGATAGCCGGACTGGGTATAGGTATACTAACAAGGCGAACGCCACTAAACAGGACTTGCAGTAGCGTGCACTTTCTCACCAACACTAGCTGCCTTACAGGTTGCGACGGAGCGCACCCGGAAGCCCACAATGATTAAACCACATTTTATCAAAGAAATAATGATCACTGACCTCTATACGGTGACGCCGGATACCGAGATACTCAGTGCCACCACCGAATTGCTAAGAAGAAATATCTCTGGCGCACCAGTTCTTGATGGTGACGGAAATTTACTCGCCGTTCTATCAAAACGCGACTGCTTAAAAGCAGCATTGAACGCTCACTATCATCACGTGTGGGGAGGACTGGTCAGTGACTATATGGTGTCCCCGGTAGAAACAATTGCTCCGGATACAGAACTCACCGATGCCGCTTTACATTTTATTAACAGTCGCTTTCGACGTATACCAGTTGTTGAAAACCATAAACTGCTTGGTCAGGTAAGCCGAAGTGACGTACTCAGGGCGCTTTTTGATACTGTTGCCGGGTAATTGCAAGAGTTACTGAGATTACCTCTGCATTCATTTAGGTACGTTAGCTTGGAAATTGTGCACAGTTACCCGGGCTCCCCTCTCTAATTCCAGGTGTATTTAAAAATATGTCAGTCTGTCATTTCAAACCTCTGTTAATACATCGACAGCTCCAGACACCCTAAGTCGTAGCCTGCTTCACAAGTGCCTGTATTTTTCCCGGCAGCTCGTGGTCAGACAATTGCGTATAGTCCTTGTCTGCTTCAACAATTATTGAATCAGTAAGTCGTGTCGGAAACGCCGCACGAAGATCACCCAGCGTACGCGGGGCGCCAGTCACCACCAGTGACCCAAATTGCTTATCGGTAAAATGCTTTAACAGATAGTCAGTGAGCTGCTCTGCAAATAACCTTTCGTTATTGCGCACCGGGTCTGAGTGTGGTTCCAAGGCCGATCTGCTTTTGCCGACTGTTGAAAATGTACGACCTGCACGGTCGGTCATCAGGTCACCCGCCTTGGTGTGTTCAGTTTTAAACGCATCTATCCGCTCACCAGATTCAGACCCAAGATTTCTTACGATTTTTGCCCGACCACCATTAGCCGCTATTGCCCAGGTATCACGAATTGCCATTATGTTCCGCCTTACTTTGCTTGGCCTCTCAATCTACTCTCGGTATTAGAATTCAAATTGATTTTGATCAAGAAGGGCAATACAGATCAAATTTAGTGACCGCAGAGCCAAGGCGGATTGCTGCACGTCGTCTCAAACAGACTGACTTGATGTAAATCAACCTGAATAAGAAGCGCATAGTGTCTACTGGCCATATCAGTTTTTGTAAGAGCGAGACCAACCGGTCTTGGAATAGTCGTTGGAACTACCTTGGGGAGAAATAAATGGCAACTAAGGGTCAGGAAAGTAAGGAGTTTTTTCTAAACGGGAAAATGTTTCTAATAGCGCCTTTTCGTGGGAAAAATGACCTGTCCGGTCAGACTATCAAAGAGGTTCAGGAAAAACCCGGGTTTTACGCTTACGGGCATAAAAATAACGGTGTTGAGATAAAACTGAATCAACTATGTAAAGACGATGATCCGGATTCTGAAGTATTTAGAGTTACCTATGAGGGGACTGAATCAATAATGGTCGCCATCGGGTTTTATAGGTTGAATAACAAAACCGGAGATCATGAAATGGGAATGGTGGTACAAAAGAAATACCGCGGAACCCGGATTCCCCATGAGCTATTTGATTCTTTGCTCGTTGAGGCGAAAATAAACGGGGTCAAAAACCTGTATACAACAGATAGTGAAAACAACGTGTTTATGAACAACCTGGCGCATGAATTTAACATGACAGATCGCCAACGCAATGGCAATTCCGGCGATATTATTTACTCGTTAAAAGTTAACGAACAAGAGCGCGCGGCTGAAGTGACGGAGGTATAAAAAACATTCCATGGAATTCCTTGACTACTACAAAATTCTGGGTGTATCAGGTGATGCAGATACTGCCACGATAAAAAAATCTTATCGTAAGCTCGCGCGTCTCTATCATCCCGATGTAAGCAAGGAAGACAACGCTGAGGAACAGTTTAAACTAGTATCGGAGGCGTGGAACGTACTAAAAGACAAAGATAAGCGAGCCGAGTTTGATCAACGTAGGGAAATGGCCAAACAAGGTCGGAGACCTGGTGATCAGCAGCCACGAGCTACACAGGGTAGTCACAGGCAATATTCTGACGGTAATTTTGATGAGTCATTATCAGACATATTTAATGCCTTCTATCCGAACCAGGGTTACGGGGCACAATCGCGCCACGCCGAAGAGCGGTTTTCAGTTAATGGGCAAGATATAAATGCAAAAATCACTGTCACGTTACATGATGCTTATCGAGGCGCTTCCCTACCGTTAACCTTACAAATGCCTGTGCATCACGCGGACGGTACAATACATTCGGAAAATAAAGAGCTGAAAGTCACCCTGCCGCAAGGCATTATCAACGGTCAGAAAATCCGTCTTAAAGGTCAAGGCGGGCCACCGATTGGTGGCGGCAGCAGCGGTGACCTGATTATTGAAGTAAACATTTCATTCGACCAGGTGTTTCTTCTTCACGGCCGCGATGTGACGGTCAACATACCTCTTGCTCCATGGGAGGCATCCACTGGCACCAGTATAGAAGTTCCAACGCTTGGCGGAAATGTTGCGCTTAAAATCCCTGAAAATGCAAAACAAGGCCAAACATTACGTCTAAAAGGCCGGGGCCTGCCGGGCAAACCTCCCGGTGATCAGCTCGTTGTGCTGTCTGTCGTTTTGCCGGTCGCTGAAAATGAAGATCAAAAGAAACTGTATAAAAAAATGCAGGCAGCATGGCCTGATTTTAATCCACGACAGATTGCATCCTGACACTTTATTCAAAGGAATTAACGAAATGTCCGATGAAATAAACCTAGAAATTATCACCTCTCAAAGTTCCGTTTACTCATTAGATGATCTATGCCGGCTAGCCGGAAAAAATAGTGACTGGATAGGCTCATTGCTCGAATACGACGTAATCGTATCTGATGTGAACGGTAATAAGTTTAGTTACCACCAGCTGCATATCACGCTAAAAGCACTTCGGCTTCAAACTGATCTCGAACTAAATACTGCAGGCGTAGCACTGGCATTGCAATTGATAGATACGATAGAGCAGCAAGATCAAGAATTGCGGAGGCTTAGGCATCTAAGGTAGGTTTCTGAATTAACCTGTAGTCCACTTGCAGGTTGAGAACTCAGCATCTACACGAACCCATAACAGAAGGACAAGATCTGCCAGATCATGCACAAGGCAACATCAGCCGCTTATTTTAAGCGGCGATGCATCTGACCCGTCATATCAATGAGCGTAGCTTCATCGATCATCGCTAACATCTTCGAACTCAGCGTCGATAACGTCCTCTGTTGCAGGTTCATTCGTCGCGCCCGACTGGCTCGGCGCGGGATCTTGTTGAACGCTTTGCTGCGTTAATTTATCAACCAGCGCCTTCAAAGACGCAGCACCTTCATCAATTTTGCCCTTATCATCACCCTTAATATCTTGTTCAAGCGCGATAACCGCATCACTAATTGCTTCCTTGTCGGCGGTTGCAAGTGTATCGCCCTGCTCGTCTGCCCACTTTTTACTGCTGTGTATACGGGCATCCGCCTCATTGCGTGAATCAGCCAGTGCACGGAACTTCTGATCGGATACTGCATTTTCTTCCGCCTCTTTGATCATACGCTTGACCTCGTCGTCAGACAGGCCAGAGGACGCTTTAATGGTGATCGACTGCTCTTTGCCGCTCTTCTTATCTTTGGCTGAAACGCTTAGGATCCCGTTGGCGTCAATATCAAACGTTACTTCAATCTGCGGTAGGCCACGAGGTTGCGCAGGAATATCTTCAAGGTTGAACTGGCCTAATGACTTGTTGTCCTGCGCTCGCTCCCGCTCACCTTGCAGAACATGCACTGTCACTGCCGCCTGGTTATCCTCTGCCGTTGAAAAGGTTTCTTTGGCTTTGGTTGGAATGGTAGTGTTCTTGGTAATTAGTTTGGTCATCACACTGCCCATGGTCTCAATCCCCAGTGAGAGCGGAGCGACATCCAGTAGAAGTACATCACTGACATCACCAGATAATACTGCACCTTGTAACGCAGCACCGACGGCAACGGCTTCATCCGGGTTGACGTCTTTACGCGGTTCTCTGTTGAATAGTTCTTTCACTCTCTGTTGAACCAATGGCATTCGCGTTTGACCACCAACAAGAATTACATCGTCAATATCGGAAATATTTAGCTCTGCATCTTTGACAGCAAGCTTGCAGGGCGCAAGGCTCCGGTCTACCAGATCAGATACCAATGACTCCAGTTTCGCACGAGTGAGTTTTAAGTTCAGATGCTTAGGGCCACTTGCATCCGCTGTAATATAGGGTAAGTTGATATCAGTTTGCTGGTTAGAGCTGAGCTCGATCTTGGCTTTTTCAGCGGCTTCTTTGAGCCTCTGTAACGCCACCGGATCAGCGGTAAGATCGACTCCTGATTCCTTTCTAAAATCATTCGACAGGTAATTTATGATCGCGAGATCAAAATCCTCACCGCCCAGAAAGGTATCTCCGTTGGTCGCCAGTACCTCAAACTGTTGTTCTCCTTCTACCTCAGCAATTTCGATGATAGAAATATCGAAGGTGCCGCCACCGAGATCAAACACAGCAACTTTTTGATCACCGCTTTTTTTATCCAAACCATACGCAAGCGCCGCGGCTGTGGGCTCATTGATAATACGTTTTACGTCCAGCCCGGCGATGCGCCCGGCATCTTTCGTCGCTTGACGCTGAGAATCATTAAAGTAAGCCGGTACCGTAACGACAGCGTCAGTTACTGAATAACCCAGGTATTCCTCTGCGGTTTGTTTCATCTTAGCCAGCACCAGCGCTGAAATCTCTGGCGGTGCCATCTTTTTACCATTGGCTTCTACCCAGGCATCTCCATTGTCAGCCTTGATAATTTTGAATGGTGATTTGTCTATATCCATTTGCACTACATCATCATCAAAGCGACGACCGATTAAACGCTTAATTGCATATAAAGTATTGTGCGGATTAGTAACCGCCTGGCGTTTCGCTGATTGCCCTACCAGGGTTTCACCATCAGCGGTATAAGCGATTACAGAGGGCGTAGTACGTGCGCCTTCACTGTTTTCAACCACCTTTGGCCTATCACCCTCCATCACCGCCACACATGAATTCGTAGTACCTAGATCAATTCCTATCGTTTTACCCATTGTTCCGTGCCCTTTTTGATGTTCGGTTTTCAATAACGTACTGGTGTACATCAAACAGGTGATTGATACATATCAATAATCAATTAAGGTAATTATTATTGCAGCGTAAGTGACGCCATCATCGGCAAATGATCACTTGCCACTCTGGTCAACTCACTATCCAGAACCTCCACAGAATGAGTTTTAAAGTTCTCATTTGCCAGTATATAGTCAATCTGCACGGTCGGAACTCTTGAGCTAAATGTCTTCTTCCGCATATTGCGTGGCAGGTGTGTTTGTACATCTGTAAACTCCGGGCTGAATCGTTGCACTACCCGAGAGCTTGCTACCGCATTCAGATCACCACACAGTATTGAGGGCCCGATGCAATCCGGGTGATGTAGCCACTGATCACCGAGCAGTGCTTCTGTCTGTAGTAATCGCTCCTTGTTGCGTAATCCCAAGTGTGTGTTAAAGATCTGCAATTTGTCACCAAAATAATCTACTGTAACCCAAAGTGCACCACGGGTTTCTATATCAATCATAGACGTCGGCTTGGGAAGTGCCGCAGCCTTTCTCAGTTGCATAGGAAAGCGACTGATAATGGCATCACCGTATTCCTCATGTGCTTCACTGATTGAGGGATGAAAATAAAAATCCATATCCAGCATTTCGGCAATCAAACTCGCCTGATGAATATTGTTGCTTCTTGTACGGTTAACATCAAGCTCCTGTAGCGCAATGATGTCAGGTCTATAGCGCGATATAACACGAGCAATACGCTCCGGCGATGCAATATTGTCCATGCCAATGCAACTGTGCACGTTATAAGTCATTACCTTTAAGCTGTGATTCTGATGAGTAATGTCCGCCTTTGGAATTTTGTCTGCACCAGCAGAAACGGATATTTTTTGCGATTGCGGGCTTAGTATTCTAAGCCCGGCGCGGTGTAACACTGCCGGACGGATATAATCTTTTTTATCATCACTCAAGTCGGTGTCCGCGGGAATTAACGCGAATGCCTTGGTTTCATTGGGTCCGATTCCGGCATGTGCGCCATTCTCTGTCTTAAACGACACCGACTCCACGCCGTTAACGCAGCCGAGTAATACAATATCGCCTGCATCCACGTGTCGGCACATCTCGAGCAGATCACTTGATAGTTCCTTGAGAAACGGATGGCAAGCACCAAAGACCCTGTTGCCATCACCGGGAAGATACGATACGCCAGCCGCCATGTGCACTTCCAATCGATCGGAACACATAAGCACTGCCGCGGGTACTTTATAATGCAGTACCAACTGAGACGCTATATCCGATCGCAACGATAACGCACGCTTATTGTCGATGTATACGTGCCCTACCGGTCCTATAGCGATAGTGACCGGGGAATGTGCTGTCTTACCTGGCTGGGATGAATTAGTGCCACTTACATCGAGTTTTTCGTAGCAAGCATTGCCTGAGTTCAACTGTTCTTCTGTCAGTGAATTCCTTGAAACACGTGTTGTAGTCGGCTGGTGTTTCCGCAGAATATCGTCATATGCGAAAGCTACCGCTGAGTTAATAGTGTTGCCGGTAAGCCTTGTATAAGGGGTGGTTCGCTCTTGCCCGTGATCTGAATATACCCAAAGATCGTAGTGACGATGTATATTGTGATGGCTGGCTCTCCATAATTTCTCTATGCATTTATCTATGCCCTTGAGTGTCCAGTGAGCAAAGGGTGAGTCGGGGCCCCTGCGATGACTTTGCTCATCGTATCCCAGATAGTTTAGGTGGATCACCGGGAGGCCGCGCGCAATATCGACAGTTGCACCAATAGTGACAAGATCACGCAGCAGAATACTAACCATCACACGTGCTACAAGGGACTTCATTTCTGCTATAGCAGATTTTCCGTCTATAATGCCCTTGAACAGATCCTTTACTGCTAATAATATTTCTATCACCATCAAAGCAACGACTTTCACCAACGTGGGAATGTTCAACAATAAAACTATCCCCCAGTGCCGTACCGCCGACCAGCTAAACAGGGTATTCCATCCGGATGAAGCGGCACAAAAGTGTGACTCTCTTGCACCACCGGTATAAATATCACAGTATGCACTGCCATTTTTTAAAAGTGCTGTACCGCGCGCCTCAAGTTCTTTCTGTATACGGTGAGCCGCTGCAGGTTCAACCA
This sequence comes from uncultured Granulosicoccaceae bacterium, assembly GCA_937928685.1. Taxonomy (GTDB): domain Bacteria; phylum Pseudomonadota; class Gammaproteobacteria; order Granulosicoccales; family Granulosicoccaceae. Next base: position 14,176 of record CALGJU010000232.1, on the reverse strand, counting down.
TGCGCGTCTGCCTGCCGTCTGCTTTGCGTCTAAAGGCGAATGACGGCACTATGTTTTTCACACCATAGAAAAGTTCGCCCTGCACTGCTGGTGTTGAGCTTGGCAAACCGCTGTAGAGCGGAAGGCATTGATAATGTTCTTTATTAAGTAGCCTTCTTATAAACGGCAGCTCACCACTATCAATAGCCTGTTTAAGCTGATCGTGGCCCAGACCATCAATCTGAACCAATATTAATCCAACCGGGTGCGCTGCATATTCCTTGTTGTTCAATAATGAATTGTTATGTCTGTCGAGACCAAGCAGCCTCACCAGCCATTCACTGCGACTAAATATTCTGCGCACCTTTTTGTAGGCTGTCTCTATTCTTTGAAACATCAGACAGTGATCGGGTTGTTAATAGCTATCCTTTAGCAAGTCTTCAAGGGCGAACTTTAAATCGCTTTGATGATACGGCTTACGCAATAACGTCAATCCAGATGCCTCAAGCTGACCATCGCTGATGATGTTTTCTGCAAAACCCGACGTTAGCAGGACTGGCGTAGCCGGGCTGAGTTCACGAATTATCAGCGCTAAATCATAGCCGGACATGCCTTCTGTCATCACTACGTCGCTGAAAACAATATCCACAAACGGGTCTGCTTCAAACAGTGCCAGTGCTTCATGTCCATTCGAAGCCGGTATAACGTGATGCCCGAGTGCTTCCAGACGCTTTATAGTCAATTTTCGTACATTATCGTCATCTTCAGCGATAAGGATTCTTTTACCCTGACCAATAATCGCTGACGTCGAGGTGATTTGTTCTGTACTTTTCGAGCTCTCTCCCTGCTCTCTTGGTAAATACATTGAAAATGTAGTGCCTATTTCCAACTCAGAGTAGACAGAGATCGTACCGCCGGATTGATGTACAAATCCATAGACCATACTTAAGCCAAGGCCTGTACCGTTGCCACCCTTTTTACTGGTAACGAAGGGCTCAAAAAGTGTGTCACGCAGGTCTTCCTGTATGCCGCTGCCAGTATCGGTGATTGATATCTTTACAAAATCACCGGGATTGATGTTTTTACCTAGTATTGTTTCATCATCGAGCTGACAATTGCTCGTCTCTATGATCAGACGACCTCCGTCAGGCATGGCATCACGTGCATTGATAGCTAAATTTACCAGGGAATTCTCCAGCGCTGAAATATCAACGTTGGTACGCCACAACTTATCAGCAAGCTGAGTTTCAAGCGATATATTGCCGCCCAGGGTGCGCGACAGCATATCTGTGAGATCGATTATCAGGTTGTTTACACTTATCGTTTTAGGAGACAGCGGACTCCGACGTGCAAATGTTAAAAGCCGTTTCGTCAGTCTTGCCCCCATATCAGCTGCGCCTTTTACCTCATCCAGCAGTTCAGTCTCGTCAGTATCATATTTGTCCATTTCCAGCAGATCCAGATTGCCGATAATCACGGTCAGGATATTGTTAAAATCATGTGCAATTCCACCGGTCAAGTTACCGATAGACTCAATTTTTTGGCTGTTATGCAAGGACTCAATCATACGATTCTTATCAGTAACATCCTGCACGATGGCGGCGAACTCCGGTGATTCGAAAGCGTGAGATAAATGTAAGTTAACCTCTGCTTCGTATTGTGTTTTATCACTGCGCACCAAGCGAGTATGAAGTGACACACGTTCAGAATTACCATTGAGTAGAGGTTTAAGCGTGTTGAGTAGCGCTTCTTCTGTCAACCGTAAAACAATACCAACAGGGGTCAGCGTTTTTAGCTGCTCCAGTGTATAGCCCAGGTTTTTAATTGCTGCACGATTAGCATTGGTAAACTGTAGGGATTTAACATCAAATGTGTAAATCTCATTGACAGATTCGTCAACAATCTGCCCCAGCCTTTGACTTGTCGAACGAACCTCTTCCAGTTCGGTTAAGTCGTGAAGGATGCCGGTAAAGAATAGTCTGCCTTCGTCTTCAAACTTCGCGACAGACAGGTGCACCGGGAAAATATTGCCAGACTGATGCTGCCCACTGACTTTTCTGCCAGTGCCAATGATTCGCTTCTCGCCTGTGGTTAAATGGTTTTCGATATATCCGTCATGTTCTTGCTTGTACGGCTGGGGCATCAGTATTTTTACGTTTTTTCCTACCAGCTTGTCCCTTGGGTAGCCAAACATTCTTGTGGTGGCGTCATTACAATTAACAATGATGCCGGATTGGTCAATCGTTATTATTGCAGCGTCAACTGCATCAAGAATTGAGTCAAGCTGACTTTTACTGGTGCTGTGTACCATAGCGATATATTGTGGTTATGTTGTTCTAATTATAAACCACAATCGATGCGGCAATGGCATCATAGTGGTCATTTACGGTCGTGAGATATCATCAATATCAACATCAATACGGGTTTTGAGGTCACTGATACTGTCGTACAGAAGCTGTATAACATATTTGGGATTATGGGCATATGCTCCCGGATCAACCAATACAAACTGGTAGTTGTAGGCCGCTTGCAATAAACGCGGCGTCCAGCTTTGATAACGGTTCGGGTAGATTCCTTCAGCGTCGTCAATCTGAGCGTCACCATTTTTATCGTGGAAAAAGTATGGATATCGCCCGGGTTTATATCCGATCGGCGCATTAGCAACATCAGAACTGTAATCGCGAATGGCGGCGCCAAGTCTTTCATGAAGAGAGGCTATCTCGGCCGCGATTCCTTCATTTTTATCACCATCACCATCAAAATCAATAGCCGTTATCCGGATAGTACTTAACTCATCATTGCCTGCATGGCAGGTACTGCACTGTGTGCTATCTACTACTGTGGTGTGAGCGTTGTGGCAACTGGTGCAGGTGTCAAAACCGGGTACATGAGCGAAACGTCCCACATAAGTGAGATTTTCGTATTGATAGCCACCTGCAACTTCCCCCCCGTACAGCGTTGCTGCCGCAGCGCGGTAGTGAATATTTATGAACGATAATTCATCATTGACGGTATCTACCGCCAGATTTGCCAGTTTAGCATTAACACTGTTGGTAGATGATCTTCCCTGATGACACACGAGACACTGCACCGATGATTCAAGGTTTTCTACCACCACGCCAGAGGGGAATCTAACGCTACTCAGCACTTTAGCCGCATCATTGTGACATGCCTGGCAATCGACCAGACTTCCCGGCGCATGATCTTTGTCGGTGACTCCAGCGCTGCTTCCATCATCGCCGAGAAAATCCCTGAACCCGGTACCTGAATGGCATGTTGCACAGTCTGAAGGAATGATTCCGTCTTTATCCCAGTGCACAAACGATTCAGACTTTGCATCTGCATGAGGAGAGTCTGCCCACATCTCATCGATACTCATTTCATCTGCTATGACCAGCGGAGCCATAACCATCTGAATAACAAACATGCAAAATGCGGTAGAAATCTGTGACACCCGACTTTCCATTTGTCAATTCTCGCCTGCTGTTGCCTGATAACAGTATTCATCAGTCAGAGCCTGACTTTTTTGACTGAAATCAACAAATATGCAATGAGTCATCGATGTTTAAGCTGCCGGCTCAGGAGAAATTGAGCTGTATCAATAACTGGTAGCCAAGAAATAAGAGAATGACCGCTGCACAAAGTTAAGATTCCAAATATCATTGGAGAACGCTATGAAAGATATTCTCGTATACTTAAACGGCAATCCCAGCTCCAGATTATGGGCCTCGATGAAGCTTGCAAAAATATTCGCGTCGCATATTACCGGGCTACATATAAAACAACCACTAAGCTATGAATATTTTGATGCAGATATGAACCCCGACTTGATAAAGGAATTCGAAGAACGCGAAGGTGAAGCAGCAGGCAAGTCTCGCACACTATTTGGTTCCTTTTTTGGTGAAGATAGCGTGACAGCTAACTATATAGAAACCACCGGCGACGCAAGCCATCAATTAATAAAGCATGCATGCACCTGTGACATTGCTGTTGTGGGCAAGCCGGAAACCGGACACCAATACGAACAGCGCGTAGCGCTGCCTGCAAATGCGACTCTGGGCGGCGGCCGACCTGTACTGATTGTGCCAAAAGAACTCAATCAGAATGCACTGGGGGAGAATGTATTGGTCGCTTGGAACGGTACCCGGGAATCTACACGCGCACTACACGATGCCATGCCAATACTTACCCGGGCCAAGTCTGTGAACATCGTCTCTTTTAATACACAGAAGTCTACGCAGGAAGACAGCTGTTGTGCTGCGCTGGAAGCGCATCTAACCCGTTATGATGTTACTTTCGATCTACTCAACAGCAGTTTAGACGATTCGGAAATTGGCGATCGATTGCTGGAGCTGGCAGGCAGATTTGACTCTGACATGGTGGTTATGGGCGCTTATGGCCATTCGCGAATACGTGAGTATATTCTTGGAGGCGCTTCGCGCACCATGATTCGGGACGTCTCTGTTCCATTGTTTGTTTCACATTAATTCGTTATCTGCTGATAGTAGCCTTTTGTATTTCACAGTAAGTTGTATTTCACATTACCAAAACCCTAATTCACGAGAGACCATTCCATGACAAATAAAAACATAGAGCAACTGATCATCCAGTTGTCGCAGGAAGTAGACAAAGCACAGCTGGATGACACGACTATCAAAAAACTACGTGAATTCGAACGTCACATAGAGCCATACATCAGCGCTGGTATCGATAACAATAATAAACACACACTTATCGATCAGGCAAAACAGCTGGAAATAGAATTCGCCCAAAGATACCCGATAGCAGAAGGTACGTTACGTGAAATCATAGATACGCTTGGAAAAATGGGCATCTAGTATGACTATTTACAAGGCGACCAGAAAAATAGCCGTTATGTCTTTATATGCAGTGTATTAAGGCGATAAAACGAATTATTTCGACAGCCTCGGTTAGAGCTGGTTAACCGGTATTTTTAGATAGGCCACGCCGTTTTCTTCAGCCGGTGGTAGCTCCCCTGCTCTAATATTAACCTGCACGGCAGGCAGAAGCAGCGCTGGCATGCTAAGGGTAGCGTCTCTTTCCGTACGCATGGAAACAAACTCATCCATACTGCTGTTATCACCGACATGAATATTGCTTTGCCGTTGTGCTTCGACAGTGGTTTCCCACTGATACTCATCTCTGCCAGGGGCTTTATAGTCATGACACAGAAAGAGCCTTGTGTGGTCAGGTAATGTCAGTATTTTATGAATAGATTGATACAATGTTGTAGCATCCCCACCGGGGAAATCAGCGCGAGCGCTGCCGTAGTCAGGCATAAACAGGGTATCACCTACGAACGCTGTATCACCCGAAACATAAGAGATACAAGCGGGAGTATGCCCAGGAGTATGCATCGTAATTACCGATAGATCGCCTATCGCAAAGGTTTCAGCATCACCAAATAAGTGGTCAAATTGACTCCCGTCTGGCGGGAAGTCACTCTCAAAATTAAACAATTTTGAGAACGTTTTTTGTACTTCACATATATGCTCACCAATAGCAGTTTTTCCGCCCAGGCGTTTCTTCAAGTACGGTGCCGCACTCAGATGGTCAGCGTGTGCATGTGTTTCCAGTAGCCAATCGACCTTAAAACCATTCTCAAGTACATACGAAACAATTTTATCGGCTGAATCTGTACTTGTACGACCCGAGCTGGGATCGTAGTTAAGCACTGAATCAATGATGGCGCAGTGATTACCATCCGGCTCACGAACTACGTAGGATACCGTATTGGTGGGTTCATCGAAAAACGCTGTCACTACGGGATTCATGATGTGGCTCCTGTTCATTGGCAATCACGAATCTACAAGCTTCCCGGGTGATTTCTTTGATCGAAGTCAACAATCACTAACGGTCGTGGGAACTGTCTACAATGCGCCAGCAAAAAAGAGCCGTAATTGCGATAGCAAGTAGGGTGCTTACCACTGGCAGCGATGTTTGCATAATCAATTAGCAACCTGAGGTGTGTTATTGATACCAATCTATTGGTTTTCGCTTAACGGGTACCTGACATATAAGCTTATTTATGTAGAATCAGAATGTCACACTCGATATTTTCTCCCATCGCTTTGGTGACGGAATTATGTTCATCCATTGAGTTGAAATGGTGAGTACCCATGACCACCAGATCAATTTTGTGTTTTAAAATAATATCTAAAAGGGTCGGAACAGTATCACCGAATTCGACGATTTTCTCGCTATACCCGACCTCTGCATCATCAAGCATCTGATCTATTTTCTGCAATATCTCCTGTTGTACCGAATCACGTGTCACTTGTGACAACACAGGCGTTGGCGCAGCAATGTGAGCAACGTAAAGTCTGCTGCCACTGGCTTCGGAGTGGTGTGCTGCCTTAGCAAGAGCTGCAGTGCTTATTTCGGTGAAATCAATAGGTACCAGAATTCTTTCGTAACTTAACACTCAGCTCTCCCGACTTCTTGATTGATATAGTGGACACTCTGATAGGTTATCAATGAACAATCAAAACATCACACTTCGCTTCGTTTGCGACGGCGTTACTCACGGACCCGAGTAACTTCTGAACGCCAGTGCGGTTGTGCTTGGCAAGTATCACCAGATCAAAGTTGTTCTCGCTAAGCAGTTTTAATATACGGGATTTGGCACGCCCAAACTCTATAATTGATTTGCACCCTGTGAGGCCGATTTGCTGTATAAACTCATCAAGATGCTTCTGTGCGCGCTGTTTCATGAGATCTTCTGAGGCATAGATCTCTGGTATTTCGGGCCTAACGTAGGCCGGTGGCATGTAGTCGACGATATGCGCTAAGGTTATCTGGGTAGCTGTGGATATTTCGCTGTCAAGCGCTCTTTTTACAGCCATTGCACTCGCTTCTGAGAAATCTACCGGAATCAGTATATTGTTGTATGTAGTCATTGCCTTAACCTTTGATTTTAATCACAAATTAAATTGAAATTCGGTTTTTTTAGTGCTTGAATTAACTTCTCATTAAACTCACGCTGGTAACTTGATCAGAATCAATTGACGCATCAATAACCACCAGTTGATTCAAGTCAAATTGATTTCCACTGAAAGCCTTATGCTGCCCTCCGTAGCTAAGTGGCACGAAACTTAAGATTGGCCGTAATAATATGCAAATGACTTTTTCAGAGCGAACACTCGCTACACGCATCACTTTACTCCTTTTAGGTGTCGGTCTGATTATGGCACTCGCCGGCCACGACATCGGTTTTCAACTTCAGGGCGCCGTGATCGTCACGGCCGCTCTGGTAACGCTCGGCGCTCTGTTTTCTATTCGTTCGCAACCGGAAGCGACAGCAGAGGAGCTGACCTACTATTATGATGCGCCGATTAAGGCGGGTATTTATCTGTCATTAATTTGGGCCATGCTCGGTATGTTTGTTGGTGTCTGGGTGGCGCTGCTACTTGCCTATCCGGAGCTCACTTTTGACTATGCGTGGGCCAGTCTCGGACGTTTAAGGCCAGTCCATACCTCGGGGGTGATTTTCGGCTTTGGCGGCAACGCACTTATAGCAACTTCCTTTCACGTGGTGCAACGTACCAGTCGAACCCGTCTTCCCGATCAGCTTAGCCCCTGGTTTGTGCTACTGGGTTTTAACTTATTTTGTTTAGTCGCCGCTACCGGCTACCTGTTGGGCATTACCCAATCTAAAGAATACGCTGAACCTGAATGGTACGCAGACATCTGGCTTGTCATTGTATGGGTTACTTATCTGGTGTTGTATTTGCGTACGCTCGCGCGTCGTCAAGAGCCCCATATATACGTGGCCAACTGGTACTACCTGGCCTTCATTCTTGTGGTGGCCGTGCTGCATATAATCAACAACCTCGCAGTGCCGGTATCCTTCCTGGGATCCAAGAGCTATTCCCTCTTTTCAGGAGTACAGGATGCGATGACGCAATGGTGGTACGGGCACAATGCAGTCGCGTTCTTTCTGACGTCAGGGTTTCTTGGCATGCTGTACTACTACCTGCCTAAACGCGCTGAGCGACCCATTTATTCCTACCGAATGTCTATCATCAGTTTTTGGGGTATTACGTTCATGTATATGTGGGCAGGATCACACCACCTGCACTACACCGCACTTCCTCAATGGGTGCAAACACTGGGTGTTACCTTTTCAGTCATGTTGTTAGTGCCAAGCTGGGGCTCTGCGGGCAATGCGCTTATGACCCTCAACGGTGCATGGCACAGGGTACGTGATGACGCCACCTTACGATTCATGATGGTCGCGGCGGTATTCTATGGCATATCAACCTTCGAGGGATCGTTCATGGCGATACGCCCGGTGAACTCCCTGTCTCATTACACCGACTGGACGATTGGCCATGTGCATGCCGGCGTATTGGGTTGGGTGGCGTTTATTGTGTTTGGGACGTTTTATAGCCTGGTACCCTGGATCTGGCATCGCGAACGTATGTATTCACTGATATTAATAGAAGTACACTTCTGGCTCGCTATCGCAGGCACAATCATTTATCTGATCGCAATGTGGAATGCTGGAATAACACAGGGAATTATGTGGCGCACCTATAATGAAAGCGGAACATTGACTTATTCGTTTCTTGAATCGTTCGTTGCCATGCACCCGTATTACGTTGCACGGGCATTCGGAGGGTTCCTTTTTCTGGTCGGGGCGGCGCTGGCTTTTTATAACATTGTTATGACGGTCAGGCATGTGCCACTTGCACGCAATGTAACTAACGATGCATCTGTTGGCCCATTGTCTGTTCCCACCGGAGAAGCCACAGCATGATTTTCACGTTACATAATAAGATAGAACGCAACTCAATTGTACTGGCACTGGGTATCATCGCCGTCTCGGCAATTGGCGGCCTGGTTGAAATAGCGCCGCTTTTTACCATCGATGACACCGTGGAGCACGCTCCTGACATGCGGGTCTACACACCGCTGGAGCTCGCAGGGCGGAACATTTACATCCGTGAGGGCTGCTACGCTTGCCACTCACAAATGATTCGAACGCTTAAGGATGAGGTCGATCGTTATGGACCCTACTCGCGGGCAGTTGAATCACAATACGATCACCCGATGTTGTGGGGCTCTAAACGAACAGGGCCTGACCTTGCGCGTATCGGTGAAAAGTACTCTGATCTGTGGCACACGCGCCATCTTGTCAATCCGCGTGATGTGGTACCGCAATCAATCATGCCTGCCTACAGCTGGTTACTGGAAAATGAACTCAACACCACAGACCTACGAGGCAACCTGAAGGCCATGAGTCGGGTTGGAGTGCCTTATGAAGACTCTATGATCAACCTCGCGAACCGGGATGCCGTCGCCCAGGCCACTCCTTCTTCAGATGATGTAGCTGGTTTGATCGCACGCTACGGCCCGGCAACTTCGGTGCGGGTGTTTGATGGTGATTCGCAACGGGTAACAGAAATGGATGCAGTGGTAGCCTACCTGCAAATACTAGGTCGATTAACAGAAATTGCTCACAGTGAGCAATCTGTGCAAACAGATACTAACGACAACACGATAAAAGCAGAGGGTAGCTAGCATGGATTCACTACATAACACCTTGGTGCTCATAGCTAAAGCCGGCGGGCTATTCTATTTTATATTGTTTTCTATCGCTGTCATTGTCTACGTCTACTGGCCTGGCAATAAGGAGAAATTTGATGATGCGGCTACCAGTATTCTGACCGATGAGGATCATCCATGTCAGTAAGTGAGAGAGACAAATATTCCGGCCACATGACAACGGGCCACGAATGGAATGGCATTAAAGAACTCAACACCCCGGTACCAAAAATACTGATCGCTTGCTTATCAGCTGCTTTTTTGTTTGCTATCGGTTACTGGGTTTTGATGCCAGCCTGGCCTTTGGGAGACACATTCACAAAAGGCACCCTTGGCTTTGATCAACGAAAGCACCTCGCGCAGCAAATGATAGAAAGCGATAATAATCAAACTCGTTGGACAGACCCGATCGAACAACTTGACTTTGATGCTATTCGCGACAATCCGCAACTCATGGCCATAGTTCGTGAAAGCGGCCCGGCTCTATTTGAAGACAACTGCGCTATGTGCCATGGCAACAACGGCGATGGCGGCAAGTACTTTCCTAAACTCAACGACACAAGCTGGCTATGGGGTGCAGATCCGAATGCTATTTTAGAGACGCTGGCGGTCGGCATTAACAGTGCCCATCCCGATACACGTATAGCATTGATGCCTGCATTCGGCTCGTCCGGGGTACTCAGTGCTGAAACGATAGATAGTCTTGTCTTGTATATTCAGTCTATCTCGACAACGGAAACTAGCTCAACAACGGAAACAACAACGACCGCTGAAAATATCAATGCCGGGCAAGCAGCCTATTCTATGTACTGCGCCGGCTGTCATGCACAAGACGGTAGTGGCAACATTGAGGTAGGTGCGCCGAATCTGACCGATGATTATTGGATTTACGGTGGCGACTCAGTTGCATTAACAGCCACACTGACAGACGGCCGCAGTGGACATATGCCGGCGTGGGAAAGCAGGCTGTCACTAAGCGAACGTAAAATATTAACGTTCTATGTGCTGTCACTGAATGGAGTCGGAGATAACCCATGAGTGTCCCATCAGGAGAGAAACAATCGGCAAACAGCACCTTAACAAAAAGCCTATACAGTAAAAAATGGATAGTCTCGGGTGCCTCAATAGCGTTGATTATCTTCGCCTATGCCAGTATTAAAATGGTTTACATTGCATTCGACACCCAACCTGGTTGCGTTCCCCATGTAAAGGGAAGCGCGAACGACACAGGTAATCACATCGCTGCAAAATCATCATGCTAATCCTTTTCAAAAGCGACTGACAGGACTCTGCTATGTCAACAATTCCCAAGCCAGTACCTGCCATACCACGGCAATTCAAACTCAACCATAACCTGCCTCCTGATACTGCCTTTCAGTGGTTACATGCCGGATGGCGCGATTTCACCTCAGTGAACCCTGTTGCCAGTTTGCTGTACGGTTTGTTGGTGTTTGTGCTGTCTGTCGCCATTGTCAGTTCGCTCTATCTATTGAAGATGGACTACATCATGTTTCCGGCGCTGTCAGCATTTACTGTGATCGGCCCCGCACTGGCTATCGGTTTGTACGAGAAAAGCCGCCGCATTACATCCGGTGAAACAGTGTCTTTCTATGACATGCTTTTTGTTAAAGCCAGATCCAAAGGACAAGTATTGTTTGTCGGGGTTCTACTGAGCCTGCTGGTGCTGATGTGGATGAGAACGGCGGTACTTCTTTATGCACTGTTTTACGGTATGCGACCTTTCCCGGGACTGGAACAAGTGGCTGGTACCTTACTGGCCACCACAGACGGCTGGCTTCTATTGCTAGTGGGCACGATAGTTGGCGGCCTGTTCGCGGCTTTTGGCTTTGCGGTCAGTGCGTTTTCGTTTCCCATACTGCTCAATGAAAAATCCGATGCATTCTCAGCGATGGGGGCCAGCATCGTTTTAGTGTGGCATAACTTACCGGTCATGTTGATGTGGGGCTTTATCGTCATGACCCTGTTCGGCTTAACAGTGATCACCGGCTTTATCGCAATGATCATTGTCTATCCGGTGTTAGGTCATGCGACATGGCATGCGTATGTGGCGATACGCAAAGAACCCGGCACGCCGGTTGTCGGGCCGGCAATACCGGATTAAGGATTGCAATGCAACGGATTAAGCCATCAGGCGCTGAAGCAGTACATGTGTTGCCCGATCAGGGCTTGAACACTGAAAATGCTGAGCAGGAGTTTTTACTCGCCAGTCGTACACTCGATAAACATCAGCGCCAGTGTGAGTTGAGTGTGCCTGACATCCGATGTGGTGGTTGCATTAATCAAATTGAAAAAGAGATTGGTAGCCTTAAAAACGTTACAAAAGTACGAGTCAATCTCACCAGCAAACAGGTGACAGTTGATTGGAACAGTCAAGAGGCCCCACCTCTTGTTTTGCGTAAACTACGCTCACTCGGCTACTCTCCACAGGTGATGGTTGATAACACGCAGGCCAATCAAGATCACACCACCCCCTACCTGATGCGCGCCCTTGCCGTTGCTGCATTTGCCTCAGGTAATATCATGTTGCTCTCTGTGTCTGTGTGGTCCGGCGCAGAGCAACAAACTAAACATTTATTTCATGTGCTGTCGGCATTGATCGCACTGCCATCGGTTGCCTATTCGGGACAGGTGTTTTTTCTCTCTGCGTGGCGCGCGCTTCGACACCGGACAACCAATATGGATGTACCGATATCCATTGGTATATTGTTGACCCTGAGCTTAAGTTGTTATGACACATTCGTACGTCAGTCAACAGAGGCTGTCTATTTTGAAGCACCTGTGATGCTGGTGTTTTTTTTACTGATTGGGCGCACGCTCGATCACCTGATGCGAGAAAGGGCACGCAATGCCGTAGGCGGTCTCGCCAAACTACAACCCCTGGGAGCATGGATAGTCCAGGACGATAAAAGTGTTAAATATTGCGCTTTGTCTGAAGTCTCTGTTGGAGATAAGCTTCGAATAGCAGCGGGTGACTTCGTGGCAGTCGACTGTCTTGTGGAGCGCGGCTCATCAGATGTTGATTGCGCTTTAGTCACTGGTGAAAGCCTGCCGCGCAGCGTAGGCGCTGGAGACAAGCTACTGGCTGGTTCACGCAACCTGACTGCCGATCTATACGCAATATCCACAGCAGCTGTGAAAGATTCTTATCTGTCACAGATGATCGCACTGATACAAAACATAGAAAACACCCGCTCCAGAGGCAGAAGACTGGCTGATAAAATCAGTGCCTGGTACGCCCCTGTGGTTCACCTTACAGCGTTATTGAGCTGTCTGGCGTGGTACTACCTGACCAACGACTTACATCATTCTGTCACCATCGCTATAGCGGTTCTCATTATCACTTGTCCCTGTGCCCTGGGCCTTGCGGTACCCATGGTTCAGGTGGTGATAGCCAGGCGTTTGTTTGAAGCAGGTATAGTGGTTAAAGACGGTGCTGCACTTGAGCGACTGACACAGATTGATACCATTGTATTTGACAAAACCGGCACGCTAACCAACGGTAAACCACAACTAATTAACGCTGATACTATCAAACCGGAGGCGTTTAATATGGCCGCGTCAATGGCTTGTGTTTCAGAACATCCCTACTCGCAAGCACTACTCAACGCTTTTCACCATCGAATAGATACAGACTTGCCGGAAAATCCGTCTTCGGCAATCGAATATCCCGGCTTCGGCCTGGAGTTGATCATAGACAATGGCAGGTACCGACTCGGTCGTACTTCCTGGGCCACAGAATCGTTGCATGAACCCCTGCATGAATCGATAGATGAATCGATAGCGCACTCAAACAATAACGGCACTGCTCAAACAGGAACAGCAGCCTCAGAAACAATGCTCACACGCAATGGGGAGGTAATCGCAACGTTTTTATTCGAAGATTCACCGCGAGATGAAGCAGCATCAACTATCAATGCACTGCGCGCAAAAGGAATTAGCGTTCACTGCCTTTCAGGGGATACTGCCCATGCGGTTGAATCATGTGTAGCAGAACTTGCAATTAGTCACTTTAAAGCCGAGCTTTTGCCCGCAGAAAAAGTCGCTTATCTAGATGAACTTGCATCCTCAGGACATAAGGTGATGATGATTGGTGACGGGCTCAACGATGCACCAGCGCTTGCTGCGGCGCATGTATCTATGGCACCAGGTAGCGCCAGTGAAGTGGGTAGAAACTCGGCCGATCTGGTATTTACCAGAAACAACCTGGTGGCGGTAGAGCAAGCGCTCAGTTTAGCGCACACGGCCAATCGGTCTATCAGACAAAATCTTGCCATTGCCCTGCTCTACAATGCATTGGCACTCCCGCTTGCCATCGGCGGTTGGGTGACACCACTGGTCGCAGCACTGGCAATGTCCGCCTCATCGATTATCGTCATGGCCAATGCATTGCGTCTTAACACATGGCGATCTGCAAGCAATAATACAAAACACCAGAATTCATCAAAGACACTCACACCGGCCGCCATGGCTACGGGTAAAGCTGCAACAGGCAAGGTTGGTCACTATGCGTGAATTTCTTTTTCTAATACCCATATCACTGTGCCTTGGCCTTATCGGCCTTGCAGCCTTTATGTGGGCCTTGCGTAAAGACCAATACGACGATCTT
>CALGJU010000231.1 GCA_937928685.1 uncultured Granulosicoccaceae bacterium | reverse complement strand
CGTGGATTCATTGATATCCAGTCAATGTACGGCGCACCTGCAAAAATCCAAAGAAAACACGGTACGAACGTTACCCACAGAGTGACTACTGCGCCGGCGAGCCCAAGCCAGAAACCACCTTCTCTAAACGCAGCAATAAACCCTACGAACTCTGTTACAAGTATTAACGGGCCGGGAGTAGTTTCGGCGAGGCCAAGGCCGTCCATCATTTCACCGGCACTAAGCCAGCTGAACTGTGTGACAACGTCTTGTCCGAGGTAAGCCAGTACGGCATAGGCTCCACCAAATGTTACGACTGCGAGCTTTGAGAAGAACCAGCCGACGTCAACCAGTATCTTGTGCTCGGTAAAGGCAGACAATAACCCTAGTGGCACAAACCAAATCAACAGCCATATAACCACGGTCGATAATGTACCGGGCGTAAGTGTAGCGAGACCTGCTGTGCTGGCTTCAGCTGCCGTGCTTTTGGCTGAGTGCAGATAACCGGCAGTAGCTGCTGCGAAAATAATCAGTGGGTACGGTGCATCAAATAGAAATATGGCAGCAAAGGCTAATGCTGCAATAAGCCAGTGCAGTGGTTTGTGCAAAGCTTTTTTTGAAACCCTTAGCAGCGCTTCTATTACTACAACAATCACGGCCGCTTTGACGCCAAGAAATATTGCGCTGATCAATGGCACTTCGCCAAAGAAACTATAGACACTTGCAAGCGCCAGCATGACCAATGCACCAGGTATAACGAACAGCAAGCCGGCCATCAGGCCACCGCGTACCCCATGCATACGCCAGCCGGAATAGGTGGCAAGTTGCATTGCTTCCGGCCCTGGTAGCAACATGCAGAAGCTCAGGGCATTCATGTAGTCTTTTTCTGACAGCCACTTTTTCTGATCGACGATCATTCGATGCATTAACGCGATCTGTCCTGCGGGGCCACCAAAGGACAGTAGGCCAACCTTGGCCCACACGATGAAAGCCTCATACAGGCTTGGTGTGGTGGTTTGTGAATCTATAAGTTGCGAATCAATATCTGCACTCATGATGATGTTTTTACACCAGGCCAATCGTGTACTTCATTTCGTGCATCGCGCGCCCAGCGGTAGAGCGCGTCGTAGATTAACAGGCCCGCTTCAAGTTGCGCGAGATCATCTTTGTACATGCGTGACAGGCCAAGTGATAACGCGAGCAGCCCGGCGCACTGCGGTGCAAGGTCATGTTGATCAGTATCAGCACCTCGAACTATGACGGCGACTTGTTGCAATACTTCTGAAGCATCAAGTTTGAATTCTTTTAGCATCGTGTCAAAGGTGCAGTGATCATCGCGATGGCTATAGAAAACGTCTTCTACATCAAATGGCGTGGCATCGAATTTTTCAGCGACATCGACGACTGTGGCTGGTGCGACAAACAGAAATCTTGCCGCTGGATCGACAAATCGTCGTATCAGCCAGGCGCACGCAATCCGATCAATTTTCGGGCGATGGCGAGTTACCCACAAGGTTCCCTGAATGCCTACAGCATGGGTTGGTATTTTATCGAACGGGATTAATGGCAGATTAGCATCCCGCCACGCATAGTGACCACCTTCAAGTAATTCTGCCTGTATGCCGACTGCACGCAATTGAGCCGCACCGCCTTCACTAATCTTTTTACCTTTCTGGCAGTACACGACGACGCGCTTGCCGTGCAATTGATCTGTCAGTGAAGTTATCTGTTTAAACGGATATCTAAAGGCCGTGGGCAGCACACGCGGATCTTCACCAAAATCGTCATCAAGACACAGGTCTATGATAACCGGGGCGTCGGGTGTGCCTATCAGTCTGGCAAGTTGGTTTACAGTGATATGGTTCGGTGACGGCATTGAGCGCATCCTCCCTGTTAACGGGCCGCATGTCAGCCCTGAGTGAATATGGGATAATCGGATGCGAGTCTTCGGCTGGCGCCTCACGGGGTGTTCGCAACCCCCTGTGGATATTATGTTGGCTTGGCAGCTGGCAGTCAACTTTGGCTGCTGGGCTTGGATTTTATCGTGCTTTGCTTGCTCGGCGAGTGTGCCTTGTGTGAGTGCTTTGAGCGGCGTGTCTTGAGCGGCTGTTTCTCTGACATGCCTGCCGGCGGCCTTCATTTTGAAAAGACCAAAAACAGAAGCAAAAAGTCTTCTTGCTGCTATTTTGCTATTCGCGGGATTGGGAAGGGGTGGCAGCGCCATGTTTTGAATTCATACTCCATCGGGCCACGCTAGAGGCACATCCTTAGTAACGCTAGCGCTCACGTGGCATCCATGCCACTTTGACCCGATTCCATATGATGTCAACAAACAAAACAGAAGCGCGGTAAAAGATCCGCTGCACGGGGCTTATCGCTGCGCTCGCCGCTGACTTCTGCCTGGTTGAGAATTACACTGTGTGGGTGATAGGGTGGACTGACGAGTGGCCGGTGTGTGCCCTTAGCGGTCATTCGCGGAGTGCATCTCCATCCAAATCAGCTAGACTCTCATTCTCCTACAAGCTGTAATTCAAATGAAATTGAACAGAAAAGTTAAAGATAAACTTTGCCTATTTTGGTTGGGATGCACGGGTGTAGGAACTTGGGTAGCTACAGAAGCTGTAGCTGAATGGACGATCAATAAGGGCCTATGCGAAGAAAACTATAGGAACTACGGTGGCTTTGTGGATTGCCCGATGAGTTATTGGTACTTAACTGTTTTTGTAGGACTGACACCACTTTTATGTATAGGTATATCTATAGATATTTTGATATTTCAAACAAGCCTTATGAGAAAGTAGAAAGGACATATTCGTTGTGCCTCTTAGTCTCCTTTTATAGGCTGAGGGTTGTTGGAGAGTCGGTTATGTTTAGAAACTTGTCTGTCACTAAAAGGGTAAAAGGCACTTTAACTTAGTTGAGCGAATGTCCGGAGTTGGCCGATCAGAGACGACATACCCATAGATGAATGAGATGCGGGGAAATTGTTTATGGAGATAAAAACAACAAACCAACTAGCGAATTAGACGTTGAAGCGATTACATTGTGCATGATCAAGCTATCTTATTATGAAGTATATCGTACCGTCACGGACCGCTTAGCGGCCGAAATTCTGCCTTTGAAAAGGTAATCGCTGAGCTGCTCATCACCGTAACGACATAGCAAGGAATAAAATTGATCGATAAAAAGCTCAGACGCGCTAGTTGGCCTGGTATAGCAGCAACGTTACGTAGTCGTGGTAAGGATGTGCCTGTCGACCAATATAACAAAACCAACTCCCGACGGTATTACGTTGACGGCGTTGAATACTCAGAACTGAGATACAAGCAGCAAGTGCATGTTCATGGTTTGACCTATTTCGATAGACTAATCCTTGAGCCAGACGCTCGACAGGATAAATGGCGGGAGTGGTGTGTTAACATTCCAGAAAAACTTGGTGAGTTTGAAGGGGGAGTGTTTCTCAAGTTTCAGCTCAACTATTTTGGGGAAAACACAATATTTCAAGGGCGTGAAGCGGAAATATATGAATTTTTCTACGCCAATAATCGAGGAGGACGACGATTTCCCGTAGGGGATGAAGATTCCCTCCAGACACTATTAAGCCTGCCGAATTGCATAACACCGGTTCTTATGCAAATGAAGTTGAACCCCTATTATGTTAGCTGGCGATTTGCAGAGCAAAGGTTTGAAGAGCTTAGTGCGCTGCCTACGTCTAGATATAGCAAGTTTGATCAACAAACAGATGCACTATGGTTAGCGAAAAGTATCTGCGCGATAGAGTGGGCTTACCACCACCCGGATCGTTTCGATCCATTGCTCAAACCTGTTGTCGAATTGTGTCGCGACTTTTACACCAACTCCAATCCCAACATTCGGCGCATATACGAGCAGACCTTACAAGAAAAGTTGGATACTTGGGTTGAAGCTACGGGTGCAGGTGGGAAAATGCATATTGGTATCGAATTCGATGCCCCTGAGTACTTGCAAGCACTTTTACCACTTTTGGATGCTTCGACCCGGTACCCTTGTAAGGCTGACGATCCGCCAGGACTGGTCAGGGCGCTGCCAGCGTTAAGGGGGAGGTCTTATCGGAATTCCTATTATCAGATCACCAGTTTATGGCATGTAGGTTTTGTAGTAGATGAGTTAAAACAGATTGGTGATACGACTCTCCTACTGGAGGTGACATTACCCCTGAGCAGAAAGAGTTTGTACACCGCAATATGTTATTTAGTAAGCGATGCTACTAATCTAGATGCACGAATAGAGGCGCGATCTAATCTTCCTGGAGACACTCGGTTTGAAGATGATGTAACCGTAGCGAATCTGGTTTATCTAATACAACCGTGTGTTGGAAAGCAAAGGGTGGGCGCAATTCGTAGAGTCGATGAAGATAGAGAATGTGAACTAAATGCTTTTCCAGAATTGGTAGAAGGGGAAACCGAATCTCTAGATACATTGTTGAGTGAAAGTGCAAACGAAGAAGATCTAATGGTTGCGCTGTTAGAACAATTTCGATTTATCTTGGATAACGGTACTGATCCTCTGTGCTCGAAGGAAGGTGAGAGCATTGATGGTTTAATTACCGCGTTATAATTTACCTACCAGAGAGATCTGTGCTCAATACCGTTAACCGAGAAAATCTTCAAATTATTTTCTGACGACAGAGATGCTTTGTAAAATTGATTGGGTGGTCAGCGCCCCCTAGGGTG
>CALGJU010000230.1 GCA_937928685.1 uncultured Granulosicoccaceae bacterium | reverse complement strand
TATCGATCAAGGGAGCCCGACGCGTTAGCGAGTGGGTTTTCTGCTGTGATTTTTGAGTGGCCTCAGCTGTCTGCAACGTGCCCAACCTGATGTGTTTTATTTGCTGGCAATTGAGTTTGGTGAGTTGCTTGCCACTCGCTCACGCGTCGGGTTTCCGTGGGTGTCTATACCTGACTTGGTATTTCCTTGCTGATATCGCTGGCTGGCTTTGATGTGGTTGGGGGAGCTGGGTTGTAGTGAGTGTGGAAGTTGAGCCTGTATCGATCAAGGTAGCCCGACGCGTCAGCGAGTGGTTTGTCTGCTGAGATGTCTTAGTGGCCTCAGCGGTCAGTCCAAAACGCCGAGCCCGATGTGTTTTTTGGCGGCTATTGAGTTTGGTGAGTTGCTTGCCACTCGCTCACGCGTCGGGTTTCCGTGGGTGTCTATACCTGTCTTGTTATTTCTTTGCAGATATCGCTGGCTGGCTTTGATGTGGTTGGGGTCGTTGGGTTGTAGTGAGTGAGGAAGTTGAGCCTGTATCGATCAAGGGAGCCCGACGCGTTAGCGAGTGGGTTGTCTGCTGAGATGTCTGAGTGGCCTCAGCTGTCAGTCCAACGCGCCCAATCTGATGTGTTTTTGGCGGCTAATGAGTTTGGTGAGTTGCTTGCCACTCGCTCACGCGTCGGGTTTCCTGGTGCCTTAAGGGGCTGGGGTTCGCGCGCAACATACCTGTGTATTTTGGGGCGGCCATGTCACGAATGACCACGCCCATGGATGCGACCAAGTGTACCGTGAATAGTTACTGCTATTCTTTATCCTAAGGGTGCTATTGGGGGGTGCTATAAGGAGCCAGGTTGCTGCCATCCCACTTCACCAATTCGCAGTTTTCATTGTCGCTTACGGCAATGATGGCATGATCTGCGTGCCAATCCCCCAGTACTAATCGTTCGTATTTATCGTCTTCATGCAGATGGCGTGCTGGTCGATGGGTATGGCCATGAATCACTCGAGTAACGTCGTGTGTTGCCAGAGTTTCAAGCAGGGTTGCCTGGTTAATGTCAGCAATTTGATTTTTGTGGGCGCGACCACCACGAACTTTACTGGTGTTTCTTATCATTCGCGCTGTAGATTCCCGCTCTGATACGCTTTTGGCTAAGAAATCATTTTGCCAGTCCCGGTTCCTGACCATGCGACGATAAAACTGATACTGGGAGTCGTCAGTGCATAGTGTATCGCCGTGCATTAGCAGGGTCGGTGTTCCGGCAATGTCGATGGTAGTCGTGTCTTCTACTATAAGCTGACCGCCAAAGCTTGTGACAAACTCTTCACCAAGAAGAAAATCTCTGTTGCCGTGCATCACATGGATCTGGGTGCCGCGTTTGTGCAAGGTGTGGAGTTTTTGTTTTACTGCCGCCGCGGTTTGATCAATGCTGTCGTCACCAATCCAATATTCAAATAGATCACCAAGGATGTAGAGCTGATCACACTCAACGTGATTGAAAAGCTCAAATGCCAGCTCGGTGAGTTTTGGTTCACTGGCCTGCAAATGCAGGTCAGATATATAAAGTGTTGTATTCATGCTTTATGGCTTCAGATAGACGGCTAGTCGATCACCTCGACCTTTTCCATAATAATTTGCTCTAGTGGCACGTTTTCATGACCACCATGATTGCCGGTAGGCGTCATGCTCATTTCCATGACCAGGTCCATGCCGGCTACTACCTTAGCAAAAACGCAATAGCCCCAACCTGCGGGGTTTTTAGCGGTATGGTTTAAAAATTTGTTGTCATTCACGTTGATAAAAAACTGACTGCTTGCAGAGTGAGGGTCGCCGGTTCTTGCCATGGCAAGTGAGCCGGTTACATTTTCAAGTCCGTTGTCTGCTTCGTTTTCAATGCTGGGCTTGGTGGCTTTTTGTTGCATCTCAGTATCCATACCACCGCCCTGGACCATAAAGCCCGGAATACAACGATGGAAAATGGTGTTGGTATAGTGACCGCTCTCAACGTACTGAAGAAAGTTCGCGCAAGAGATCGGCGCAAGCTCCGGGTTGAGTTCTACGTCAATCGGGCCTTGGTTGGTCGTAATTCTGATCATGTATCTATCGCTAAAAATTAAGAGTGTTAAATTAAAAAATTTGTAGTGGGTACGTTAGAGAACACCCGCTTTCTCAATCACCAGTGGAATCACTGGGACATCCGATGGGAAGGGACCGGCGGGGCCTGTCGGTGCCTTGCTCATCCATTCCGCTATTGCGTTACCGCCAATTAATTTACCAATGACGGCATAGCCCCAGCCTGATGGCGTTTTGGACTTATGGTCGAGAAATCCGTTGTCAGCGGTATTGATAAAGAACTGCGCGGTGGCGGAGTGTGGATCACCGGTGCGTGCCATGGCAACGGTGAATTTTTCGTTCTTTAGCCCATTGTCTGCTTCATTTTGAACCGGGTCTCTGGTTTCTTTTGCTTCAAGCCGAAGGTCCATGCCGCCGCCCTGTATCATAAAACCTTCAATGACCCGGTGAAACACTGTGCCATTGTAGAATTCGGATTCCACGTAGCTGATAAAATTTGCCACGCTTTTCGGGGCTTTTTCGGTGAAAAGTTCCAAGTGTAACAGGCCGAGGTTGGTTTGCAGCTCAACCACACGGTTGCCGTTCTTTTTTGCAAGGGCTATAGCGCTAGAGGTGGCTTCATCCAGCGTGGCGGTGGTATCAGTTGGCTCCTGGGCCTGGCCCGGTATAGCGAAGCCGAGCAGAAAACTGAACAGCATAATGGAAGTAAAACTGATTACACGATGGCAAAAGGTGTGAAGTGGTGAAATGTGCAAGGGTATATCTCTGCGAAGAAGAGTCAGTCTGTTTATACTATCTCGGATTAAAGCTAAAGGCGATAACATAACCGTGCTGCACATTCCGCAATCAACCGTGAACTCACACCACTACCACGTGTGTCGGAAACCCGGTTCGGGGTATTCATTAACCTGCGCTCCTGTTTTAAGTCGGGTGTGACCAGTATGCAAGAGCCTCAGTCGCGTAAACGCGGCAGTACTGCCAAGCGACGGCGTGGTGCACGCCAGAAAGCCATGCAGGCGCTTTATCAATGGGACTTTGACCGGCTAGCTCACAGCCCCGAGCGCATAGTAGAGCAATTCTGCGCTATGCAGAACATGGACAAGGTAGATGTAGAGTATTTTGAGGCTTTGTTTATCTATGCCGCAGAGAATGCGTCTGATATTGATGCCGAGATCAGTACTCACCTTGATCGCACACTTGACCAACTTGATCCCATAGAGCGCTCCGTATTGCGAATATGCTGTACGGAGCTGAAAACGCAACTTGGCACACCGTACAAAGTGGTGGTAAATGAAGCACTTGAGATCAGTAAAGATTTTGGTGCTGACAAAGGCTATCGGTACATCAATGGCATTGCCGATAAACTTGCCGGATCGTTGAGAAAGATTGAATACGTGCGCGACCACCCGGATGGCAATCCGTTGTCAGAACAGGAGATCAAGGAGCCCAGGGCCCGTACGACGCCACAAAGTAATGTCAAAATTTCGATGAAGGAGAAGCCTGAGACGTCTGAACGAGATAAATCGAAGTCGCCCTCAAGCGTGTACGCAGGTTCCGATAGAAAAGTCGCTGGAAGGGGGTCTCAGGAAAATAGCACGGCAGGCAGTAAGCGCTACGCAGAACGGCCCGTACCTCAGCAGACCGAAGTAAAAGCTACTGATGTCAGCGCTGGAAAAGTTGATACGGCTGAAGAAAAGTCAGGTAAGACCGCGTTAACTGAAGAGACACAGTCTCCCGAGGAGCCGATCGAAGGCGGCGTGCAAAAGAATAGTCCGGAGGCAGGGATCGCAGAGGCATCCGGTAACGTTCAGGCGGAAGATGATTCACCTGAAGAAGTGGTTCCTGCAGACAGCCCCTGGGCGAAATCGCCGCTGGTTAAGAAATCGTTGCCGGCGCAGCACACAGATGACGACGATCAGGAAGTTGGTAAACAAGAAAGCGGTAAAGAGAAGCAATAACGCCCGCGCTTAACGAATCATCAGGGGACGAGAATAAAAAACCAGACTGACGGGCCTGAGCTGATGCGCTCCCCGATAAATTTTCTAGCGCTCGGATTTGGCACCGGACTGGCGCCGGTCGCACCAGGCACATTCGGCACGCTGCCAGCCCTCTTGTTGTGGATTCCACTGAGCAGTCTGCATTGGTCAGTCTATCTGGCGATAGTAGCGATCATGGCGGTGGCAGGGATCTGGATCTGCCAAATAGCCTCGGACAGTTCCGGTCATCACGATCACGGCAGTATCGTATGGGATGAAATAGTCGGTTATCTGATAGCGGTATTTGCCATTCCATTTTCGCTCACAGCAATGCTGCTTGGCTTTGTGCTCTTCAGAGTATTCGATATTGCCAAACCGTGGCCTATCTCATGGGCAGACAAACAGGTAAAGGGCGGGCTCGGTATTATGTTGGATGATGTTTTAGCGGGTGTTATTTGTTGCGCTATTCTGCACCTGCTTCACTGGTATTTTCCAACATTCATCTAGTGTACTGGAACAAATAGATTGCACATATGAGTCGATCAATCAAAGTGTCTAATTTAATAAGAAAAATCGAGATAGTAGTTACTAAATGAGCCTGTAACGAATTCTGAGC
>CALGJU010000229.1 GCA_937928685.1 uncultured Granulosicoccaceae bacterium | reverse complement strand
GTGTCATGATTCCACTGTTTTTCTTGTCTGCTTGAATCCACCTATGAACAGCCGATGTGGATATATCTAGATCTCGACAGACCTGTGAAACTGACTTGTCACCAACACTTACTAACTCAAGTACTTTTTGCTTATACTCGTCATTGTAGATTCTGCGTTCTCTGCTGATCTTTGGTTTTTCCATTGTGCACCTTTGAGAGCATTATCGCTCAGTTTGAAGGTGTCCACCAAACTGGGGGAATTCCATGATCCACTCGCTGGCGTGTCGGGTTTCCTTGACGAGCGGGGCGGTCCACTCGCTGGCGTGTCGGGTTTCCTTGACGAGCGGGGCGGTCCACTCGCTGACGCGTCGGGTTTCGAACGGCAAACATACCGAGGCTTCTATCGAAGCCTTCAGGAAGCCCGACGCGTGAGCGAGTGGTCAAACCACTCGTGCCGAGCCCGCGAGCGCGACTAAGCAGGGGTGAACAAACACACCTATAGATATGTAGTAGCTAAGATATGCTCCGCTTTCCGAAGCCCGATGCTACTGTTCTTTCTGTTCCGATATCGCATCCCGAGGAAGCCCGACGCGTGAGCGAGTGGTCAAACGCTCGTGCCGAGCCCGCGAGCGCGACTAAGCAGGTGTGAACAAACACACCTATGGATAGGTAGTAGCTGAGATATGCATCGCTTTCCGAAGCCCGATGCTACTGTTCTTTCTGTTCTGATATCGCAGCCCGAGGAAGCCCGAAGCGTGAGCGAGTGGTCAAACGCTCGTGCCGAGCCCGCTCGCTCGACTAAGCAGGTGTGAACAAACACACCTATCATATGTAGTAGCTGAGATATGCTCCGCTTTCCGAAGCCCGATGCTACTGTTCTTTCTGTTCTGATATCGCATCCCGAGGAAACCCGACGCGTTAGCGAGTGGATCAAGCCCCTAACGTCGCCAGGCCCACGCCCTCGACTAAGCAAGTTCAAACAGACTCGCTCTTAAAATGAGAGTAGTTGACCAGCACTAACCAGCGGCAAGAATTTCAGCAGCATTCACACTCGTTCACGTGCGGGGTTTGACCCACTCGCTGAGCGTCGGGCTACCTTGACGTGCTGGGCTTGGTCTTCTTGTTGCCGGCCAATTTAACTTAACTTTGGTGTGTCTGTGGTATCACAACGTTTTCGTTTAAAAAGTCGATGATTTCGTATACGGCTTTTTCGTTATTTTGGGGCGCTAGTATATCTCCAACGATGACATGCTGACTGGTGGCTTCGGGGTTGTCGAAGCAAATGATTCTCTTCGGGCTCTGGAGTTTTTGATACAGCTTTTGAATCTTGTTGGCGTCGACAGTGTCATCGTAGGGTGAGTAGAGAATAAATACCGGTTTGTTACACAGGCGTGGTGCAATTCTGCGGGCTACTTTGACCATGCCCATCATTGGTAGCAAAGCCTTCGTGGGATATCGGTGAGACCAATATCGATCATGTATTTCTGATCGTGGTTCACTGTCTCTGCAATCACCCAATATGGCTTCAGCGATTTGCCGACCCCATCGAATGGTAAGCAGGTTGGCGCGTGGATCGGCCAAGCCGAAATTCGGTGAGAAAAAAACCAGTGCGGCGGTTTGCGAATTAAATTGTTGCTGATGAGATGCCCACCAACCAAGCGATGCGCCGGTAGAGCAGCCAATAATAATTGTGCGATCGCCAAGTTCAGCGGCGATAGCCATGGCTTCACTGGCGTCATGAACCCAGGTGTTGACTGTGCCTTCAGCCATGGCTGCATCGCTGCGGCCGTTGCCGGTTAAACGGGTATAAAAAATATTACTGTTGAAGTGAGTGGCAACTAACTCGGGAACCGGCATTGATTCTTGCCTGGTGGCTGAGAAGCCGTGAAAGTAGACAAAGGCGAGCGGGGTTCTTTCTTTGGTTACCGAGTTTGCCCAATGTATAACTTTTTCAGCGCCGGGGGTGATGTCGTGAAAACGTGCTTCAGACTGAAGCAGGTAGTCATCTAGATCCGGTGGTAAGTCAGGTGTAACAAAAGACGTGTCAACAGAGACTTTCGGGCCTGCCAAATACAAAACCACAATTATGAATATCAACAACGAGGTGGCAAGCAGCATGGGTTGCGGTTTCCTGAAAGTATCAGAGACGGACATCGTAGTTGCTATGCCGTGGGGAGCAGTATATCAATTTCGCTGAGACAATAACTCAAGCACTCGTCATGCTTGCCGATATAGCGGCGTCGTGAAGTAATCGTACCGTGCAAATTGTAAAAATAGCTGTGTGTTTGCAACTCAGTTGGTCGGTTCAACTATAAAACTTAAGTGAATTGATATGTCCAAGGCCAGTTGGAAAAGCAAGAAAATCTCGCCATCAGTGAGCGTTGAGGAAACGCGAGGGCAGGTAATACGCCCTGTGATTAGTCGATGGTTGCCCAATTGGGTCTCCTCTTTTCGGGAGGGTTCTGATGACAACAATGGTGTGATGTGCACCGCAAACAGCACTCCCGTGCCCTTGCAAAAAGAGCCGGTGCAAATCGAGTTCGCTAAGTGTCGAGGTCAAATTGGCCAGTTGCGTCAACAGCGAGTTGACATTGAAGCCAGGCAGGCGCGGTGTGCGGACAAGCTGAACACGATCTCTGATTCCGTTGCAAGAGCGCAAGCACAGAGAGAGCAGGCACTGGAACGTTTGATGCTCAGCAATGAGCCGGTTCCGGAGAGGGATACAACGCCGTTATCTATGTTGCAGGATAGCTATCTGAATTTCTCTGTGGCGCTTAAATTGTTAGAGCAAAAGCAGTCAAAAACGCTGCAGAATAAGCTTAATCTACAGGCACAGCAGGAAAAGCTAACGAACGACTTACAAGCGCGCAAAGAAGCGCTGCAACAACTGCAGCGCACTATGGATGATCACCGTGTTGACGAGGATAGTTTCAAACACGCGGCTTAAGCATCCCGCTACCACGTTAAGCGCCGGACTATCGTTCACGCGCCCGAGCTTACAATATCCTCTGACCCTAAAACTACACAATTAATAATTGCAAAAAGCTATCTGGCGCTTTGATAAGCGGGCCAGTCTTGTGGTGTGTTGTTGATAACAAGTTGCCACTCGCCTAACGCTTTGCTCAGTGCTTTCGGCCGAACGAAAGACAGGTCGTAAATCAGCCGCTTTTTTGATGGCGTATTTCTGCTCAGCATGAATGGCCCATCTGCATTATTTTTGATTTTTCTGGCCGTCTCATTGCTTATGTCGATGGGTTCGTAGTCAGTTAGCATTTCGATGCAATTAGCGCCGCTGGTTTCGCTGCGTACAGGCCATACAATTAAATGTTCGGCATTGGCAGGTACGTCAGCGGGTTTGGTGACGGGGTAGGTCTCAAGCAGGGCTTTGCAAAGGCCCAACTCCCGGCGGGTGTCTCTGTTGGTCGGGCTGCTGGTAAAGTGCACGAATGAAATATTGTTCGCGTTTTCCGGCATGTCGAATAATGTCACCACAGTGAAATAGGTGCCTTCGGCGTTGCCTTCCAATGTGGATGTGTCCGCAGTCGGCGTTTGATCGGCCTTCGGCGCTGAATCCGTGTTTGCGGATGAAACCTCAGGAAGCGGTGCAGTGGTATTGCTGCCGGGGGCAGGTAGTCCCGGTGCTGTGCTGAATTCATCTAACGGTTCGTCGAAAAAGGTACAGCCAGTGACGGCTAGAAACCCGGCGACGATGGTGAGGAGTTTCAAATTCATGCTGCAGGTCCGTGTTCGCGTATTTTTGCGCCTTCTAGTTTGCGCATTTAACGGACAGTATCTAATTCGAAGCTGTGTCGGGGCCAGTTACAGGCTGGTAGGCGGTTACTCACGTATCACTTTCGCAGTATTTAGCAAAAAGACAGTTTTAACGGTAAATTCAAGAGCTTCTATAGATTCCTGTGGTCCGGTCGATCTACTAATAAGCGCAGTTTCATTTCACAATGTTTCTCCGGTCTTTGGGTTTGCCTTGTTGTTTTGGCGGTTGAAAAACGCTAATGTGCGCTGGTACACAATTTTTATTTTTTAGTAATCTTGCAGGAGAGCTAAATGTCAAGCAGCACCGCGCGTCAGCTAGGTGAGGCCATTGATTTGTCTGTATACGGCATCAGTGGCGTGATGGATATTGTCCATAACCCCTCATTTGAAGTTTTGTTCGCAGAGGAAACTCGCGACGATTTAAAAGGATTCGAACGTGCAGTGGTCACCGATCTCGGGGCTGTTGCGGTTGATACCGGTGAATTCACCGGGCGTTCGCCGAAAGACAAGTACATCGTCAAAGATGATGTCACTCGCGACACCCTGTGGTGGTCTGATCAGGGTCGCAACGATAATAAATCTATCGATCAATCTGTCTGGAATGATCTTCGTGGAGCTGTCACCGAACAGCTCTCCGGTAAACGGTTGTTTGTCGTTGATACTTATTGCGGTGCCAACGTAGACACACGCCTTGCAGTGCGCTTTGTGATGGAAGTTGCGTGGCAGGCGCACTTTGTAAAGAACATGTTTATTCAGCCTACTGATGCAGAGCTTGCGTCTTACGAGCCAGACTTCGTAGTGCTAAACGGTTCAAAAACTACCAATCAGAAATGGCAGCAGCATGGGCTCAATTCTGAAAATTTCGTGGCCTTCAACCTGACCGAAAAAATGCAGATTATCGGCGGCACCTGGTACGGCGGCGAAATGAAAAAGGGTATGTTCGCCCTAATGAACTACTTGCTGCCGCAACAGGGTGTTGCATCAATGCACTGTTCAGCCAACATGGGCATCGACGGTGATGTTGCTGTATTCTTCGGTCTGTCCGGGACCGGTAAAACAACGTTGTCAGCTGATCCTAAGCGGCAATTGCTTGGTGATGATGAGCATGGTTGGGATGATGACGGCGTGTTTAACTATGAAGGTGGTTGCTACGCTAAAACTATTCGCTTGAGCGCTGAAGCAGAGCCGGATATTTATCATGCAATCAAGCGCGACGCGCTCCTTGAAAACGTGGTGGTTCGTGCAGACGGATCCATTGATTTTGATGATGCATCAAAAACAGAAAATGCCCGGGTGTCCTACCCGATCAATCATATTCAGAATATTGTTAAGCCGGTTTCCAAAGGAGGTCACGCGAATAAAGTGATCTTTCTTTCGGCAGATGCGTTCGGGGTTTTGCCTCCGGTATCGCGCCTGACACCTGAGCAAACAAAGTATCACTTCCTGTCCGGTTTTACCGCCAAGCTTGCCGGTACGGAACGTGGCGTGACTGAACCAACGCCAACGTTTTCTGCCTGTTTCGGCGCTGCGTTCCTAACGCTGCATCCTACCCGTTACGGTGAAGAACTTGTAAAGCGAATGGAAGCATCCGGCGCTACTGCCTACCTGGTGAATACCGGGTGGAACGGTACGGGTGAACGTATTTCGATTAAAGACACTCGGGCGATTATTGATGCGATCCTGAATGGTGAGCTCGACCAGGCAGATACTCACGAAGTGCCTGTGTTTAACCTGGCCGTACCGGTATCCTTGAGTGGTGTGGCTGATGGCATTCTTGATCCGCGTCAGACTTATAGCGACCCGTCAGAGTGGGATAGAAAAGCCCATGATTTAGCGAAGCAGTTCATTGAAAACTTTGAACGATATACCGATACGGCGGAAGGTAAGTTGTTGGTAGCTGCCGGACCGCAGCTGTAGTAGTCTCGTAGCAGGGGTGCTTGTTTACAAGCGCCTCTGCTACGATCGTTTAATTATTCCTTTCTGTCTTGCATGTGGTTTAGTGATTTGACAGTCGAGCAGACGTTCGACTCGATATGAACATTCGCGCTGCTCAATGAGCGCTGTATGTCACCATGCGTGCAGACCAGCTGCGATTGATTTCAAATACATCAGCGCTACGTAATAGCAGTGCGCATCAGTAGCGTGCTGGGGAAGCCCGACGCGTGAGCGAGTGGTGCGCCGTGCCTAAAGCCCTTCAGCCATCTCCCAAACAACAACTTGCCACAACAATAACTTGCCAACAACAAATAGTCCTCATACCACCACTGTAAATAATAACATCGCGATTAATCGCCCACTCGAACACGCTTCAGGTTTCCTCTTTGGTGTAAGCAGCGGAATGAGTTTGAGCTCGTCGTGCTTTGTTACTTTCTACTGTTTGCGATCGAGAGTGCTTTGCGCACCAGGTCCAGACGGGCGGTAACTCTTGAGGAATCGTTGGAGTCTTCGTCTGCAGCCTTCAGTGCCAGCTCGAGCTGGCCAATGGCTTCACGATTTTCATCAAGTGAAAAATAGTGATCAGCCATTGCTTCGTGGGCGGCTGTCAGTTGCCCTTTGAGTTCTAGTACGCGTGCATATTTGCGATACGCTGACGGGGCAGGC
>CALGJU010000228.1 GCA_937928685.1 uncultured Granulosicoccaceae bacterium | reverse complement strand
CCCCTGCGGGAGCTCGGCATTAGGCTTGCCACTGCGTTGAAGCTCTTGAAAAGAGAATAACTATTGCCTGCGAGCTTCGCCTTGTTGCAAACCAAATGACGAACTCTCAAATGCACACTCTATTTGGTCCAGTACACTAGCCTGTCTCGAATAGATCTCAATAGATTCGAAAGCTTGCCGACATAGAAGGGGCGTGAGACGTGTCATGGAAATGGCACATATATTCCAGCTCGATTACCCATGTTGAGAATTGTTTTGAAGAGTGGAACCAAGTTACAAAGGGCCCTGCACGTAACCGTTATAAGTGTTGGGCTGGTGTTTGCCGGTGTAGCCGATGCAGCTAAACGCGACAAGAATGGATTGACGCTTAGCTTTGGGCTTTACACGTCAAGCAAGCCGTCGGCAATGGTGCGTAAGTTCAGGCCGATTGTTTCTGTGCTTGAAAAGAAAATGTCGGCTCGCCTGGGTGAACGGGTGCGGATTCGCATGCAGATAGCTAAGAACTATCAGCAGGGGATCGAGCACTTGAAGGTGGGTAAGGTGGATTTCTCCAGATTTGGCCCGGCGTCTTATGTACAGGCTAAAAACGCAAACCGCGACCTGCAGATTATTGCGATTGAAAGTAAAAATAGAACCAAAGTGGTACACGGAGTCATTGCCACCGGTTTGCATAGCTCGATAAGAACGCTATCTGATTTGAAGGGGCAGTCTTTTGCGTTCGGCAATGTACAATCGACCAGTGGTCGATACATGGCTCAGCAGTTTTTGATGAAGAATGGGATTGTTGCGAAAGACCTCAGCAGATACAAGTACCTTGGTCGTCACGATATTGTTGGCACTAAAGTAGGGGTTGGTGACTATGCTGCCGGTGCCATGGATGAATCTACATTTCGAAGATTGCTTTCGAATGGAGAAAAAATCCGTGAGCTGGCCAGATTCCCGGTTGTTTCCACTCCGTGGATTGCACCGGCTGATATGGACCCGTTAATTTACAGCGCGCTGAAGATTTGCTTACTGGAAATGAATGATGCCGATGCGTTGTTGCCACTTGAAATAAATGGATTCATTCGGGGTAAGAACAGTGACTATAAAGTGATCGCTGACTCTATGGCTATTAACCATCGGTTCTTTAGTGAAGACAATCGTGAGCCGGTTGAGTGGGTTTTGGCAACACGTAAAGATAAAAAAAAGAAGGTAAGTTCCACTGAATAACCATTGGAATGGACAGTGAGATGTAACTGACTAGCGTCTTAAAAATACTAAATAAAATCGCTAGTTAAAGCTTCGGTTGGGGAATGGGAATGCCAGTAAAAATAATTAAAAAATATAAGTTGCAGAGTTTGCTGTTTGTTAGTTTAACACTGACATTTGCAACTGTTGCATACATTACTGGTGAGTACATGCGTACCGTGCAAACCCGCACGCTTGAGGACAGCTTTCAGCGCCACAGCCAGAAAACATTCAGCATGCTTTTTGCCACATCACTTGACGCTGTGTTGAGTGAGGATCAGCCAGTACTTGAAACAATTGTTGCTCAATCGATTGAACTTGATGAGGATATCCACGCCTTATCAGTGGTGAATGAATTTAATCAGGAATTAGCCGCATGGAAAAGTAGCGAGGATATACCGGAGTCATTACAAATTCCGTTCGAGCAGGATGTTATCTTTGAAGGCGAGTCGTTCGGTACCATTTCTATAATATGGAATGCCAGTACGCAACGGAAAACGGTTCGTGCGCATGTAAATAAAATCTGGGCATATACGATCTCCGCTTTTACCATCATAGCAATCATTGTCATGCTGGTAGTGACACGATTGGTGATAGCGCCTATTAGAGCTATTCACTCAAAGCTTGTTGAATTGCAGGTTGACCGGCATGGTGAACCGATTAAGGTGCAGGCGGCGAGAGAGCTTGATGAACTCGCTGATACGGTAAACGAACTTGGCAACTTAATTGAGCTTAAGTTAGAGCGAGAACAGGAGCTCGAAGAAACATCAAGGTCAAAGTCTGAGTTTCTCGCTAACATGAGTCATGAGCTTAGAACGCCAATGAATGGCGTGCTGGGTATGCTGAATTTGTTAAGTAAAACCGAACTAGACAGCAGCCAAAAGGATTGCGTTGAAACCGCCGTGTCTTCCGGGAAGAATCTTTTAAGTCTGATTAACGATATTCTCGATTTCTCAAAGATAGAGGCAGGGCGTCTGGAGTTTGAAGAAATTGATTTCAACTTGCTGTCTTTGGTTGAAGATACGTGCAGTGCCTTGGCCACGCAAGCGCACTCTAAAAACCTGGAGTTGGTCACTGAGCTTGATTTTACGATTCCACTGATGGTCAATGGTGACCCGACAAGATTGCGTCAAGTGCTTACCAACTTAATGGGAAATGCGATCAAGTTCACCACTGAAGGTGAGATTGTCGTGCGTACCAAATACAGTGATGCCGCCCGAGGATTGGTGACATTCGAAGTGCAAGACAGTGGAGTCGGTATAAAGGAGAGCGCGTTAGAGACGATCTTTGACTCATTTGCTCAGGCTGATGGTTCCACGACTCGCCGTTTTGGCGGTACCGGGCTCGGGTTGTCAATATCGAAGCAACTGGTTGAGGGCTTAGGTGGCGAAATCAAAGTCCGATCAGTGCCAGACAAAGGCAGTACGTTTTCGTTCAGTATTGAGTTTGCTGCTTGTAAGGAAGCCGCAGAACCAAAGGTATTTAACCGCTTAGTGGGTTCCAGCCTGGTTATCCTGGATAGCAACGATACTTCACGTAAATCGCTTGAGAATTGCCTTAAATTGCTCGGCGCTGATGTCAGTGCGTATGAGTCTGGAGTGAAAGGGTTGAAGCATTTGGGCAGCAAACGTGGGAAAAAGCTTGATGCAATACTGGTGTCTACCGCGCTAACTGATATGGCTGGTGCTGACTTTGTTGATACGTTATCAAAGGACCGGGATAGTGACGGAGTCAAAGTAATGTCTCTGGTGCATATGAGCAGTGCATCGCATAGTTTACTGGCCAACAATAATGTCAGGGTGGAGGCGCATTTGACCAAGCCAGTGAGGTTGGAATCACTACATAGTATTCTCAGTGACTTAATCAGCGGTGAAATCTCCACCACATTGCAAGATTCGAAAGAAACAGAAAATGCAGCGGATAAACAGGAAGTCGGTGGTACGGTGCTGGTGGTTGAAGACAACGAGATTAACCAGCTGGTTGCGATGGGAATGCTTGAAAGCCTTGGTTATGATGTACATACCGCAGACAACGGTGTGCTCGCACTCGAGGCACTCGAGGAGATCGTGTACGACCTGATTCTTATGGATTGTCAGATGCCTGAGATGGATGGTTACGAGGCAACTCGAAGAATAAGAGCGCACGAGAATAGAAAAATTGCTTCAATTCCGATTATCGCGCTTACCGCAAATGCTATGTCAGGAGATGCTGAAAAGTGTATCGCTGCAGGTATGGATGATTATCTTTCAAAGCCGTTTGAACCTGAGTTATTTGAAGAGAAGATGATCAGTTGGACCACCAACAATACCGCAGATCAGACCGAAAGTTTGAATCGAAAGGTAGGCTAGTCCTACATCGTCTCATGGGGTAGCTGGAAGGCCATTTTTACTGGATGCGATCGCAGTAGCGCTCGTTTTCGGATGGCCATTGATCAGCATTGCTTAACACTCAACTCAACCAATCAACACCACCGATTTGTGCCAGTAGGTTATCGTGTGGTGATATTTACTATCGAACATTATGTGTGACTATGATGAATAAATTAAAAAACGGTTCAGACCGACCTAAGCGGCTTTATGGAAATCGGTTGAATGGGATTTATGCGTTAAGTGGTATCGTCCATGTGATTCGAGATGAATCGGAATTATCTTTTTTCAGAGAAGGGGAAATACTGGTTGCGGATGCAATTGATCCTTCCTGGGTGCAGCAATTGTCGCTTGCGAAGGGTTTAATACAGGTGGCGGATAACGACATATCTACCATAACAAGTCAATACAATATACCTGCGATGATCGACGTGTCGGATGCCATGGCATCACTGCGTTCGGGGGACATTGTGACTATTCATGGTGATGGTGATATTGAACTGTTGACTGAACACAGAGCACCGGATTCTCCAATGCGTGTGTCTGTTCCGGATGCGGTCGATGCGCGACATCACAATAGCATCATAACGGCTCCCAATGTGGTCGCATTCTCGTCTGCGTTACCTGAAAAGGAGCAGCCGGGTAATAATAGTTCTTGCGATACGAAAGACATTGATGGTGGCCTGGTGAAGCGCGGCGAGTAGTTCAGGCATGTTTAAAGGCTTGCTCTGTATATCGTCTCTGATAACGATGCTGTTTGTGACTTACGGATGCTCCCTTCAGCGTCAGAGTGATTTGGCAGAGCATCGTTGGTTGCAAGCCCGACGTGCGAATTTAGCTCTGCATAGTGTGGAATTACAGAGCGAAGCAAAAAAACAACATGCCAAATCATTTGCTGACGCACGGGCTGCGAGCACCTATCTGACGGGACAAATCGAAGCTCAAGAAATTACCGAGCTTAGTGGCCTCGCATCCGTACGTGGATCGAAGAACTTATATTGGGCGATTAATGACAGTGGAAACCGTCCTGAATTATTTCTGATGAGCAATACCGGTATGCACGTTGCGACACTTGACGTACCGGCCGGTAACAGGGACTGGGAAGATCTGGCGTCATTCGAGCTTAACGGAGAGGCCTGGCTGGTAATAGGCGAGACCGGTGACAACCTGCGTCGCCACACGACCAGCTCACTGTTGTTCTTCAAACAACCAGATATGTCTGCACTACCTCCATCACTCCCCGTGCACCACCGCGTTGTTTTTGAATACGACGATGGACCACAAAATGTTGAGTCTATTGCGGTATCGGTAAGTGAGCGCCGAATATTGCTGGTCACGAAGAATGCTTTGGCGGCAAAAATATACGCGCTGCCGCTGAGCTTAACCACACCGAAAAACCGGGTAACTGCAGTGCGCGTCGGACAGCTCGCAGAGTTGCGATCGACAGTGGAGGACAAGTGGTGGGAGAAACTTTTTGCAAAGCGAATATTACTATCGCCGACAGCCATGGATATTGCAGCTGATGATCGCTTGGCTGTGGTGGCGAATTATCGCCATGCGTACTTGTTTCGACGGGAACATGGAGAGAGTTGGATTCAAGCCCTGTCTCGTGAACCGCAAGTGCTGTCTACCCATAGAATGCAGCAGAGTGAATCTATCGCTTTTTCAGCAGGTTCAGGTAAAGTGGTATTGAGTAGCGAGGGGCGCAATGCTCCGGTGTTAACGGTATTACCAACGAAACCACAATCGGTTGCTGCCAGCAGTGCTGCGCAATAATACCTTCTAACCTGCTTTTGGCGCACCCTGATGTGGAAGCCGGCGCTGGCGCGATACTTTGGTTTGAGGACGGGAAAGTATCCACATTGGAGTGCTATACGTTCGATGGAAATTGGCCGGAGAATGAGGGTCTTTTCACTGTCAGGTCGAAATAGAGCGCCAACGGCACCGATGTAAGTTACGCTCACAGACCACCAGCGAAGCAGGCAATATGCTATCTTCAGGGTTCTTCGTTTGAACTCTGAACCTTCGTGAGCGACCTTCTGACAGACAGCAACTTTCGGCCATTCAAGGCTGACGATTATTAACACGCAAGTGGCTATTATTGGCGGTGGGCCATCCGGCTTGTTGCTCTCCCAGTTATTGAACCGGGCTGGCGTAGATACCGTGATCCTGGAGCGATCTACGCGCGAGCATGTGTTGTCACGGATTCGAGCGGGTGTTCTGGAGTCGGGAACAGTTGAGCTGTTGCGGGAGGCAGGGGTAGGCGATCGGGTGGAGCTGCACGGGTTGCCTCACGATGGCTGTTACCTGACCGATGATGATCTGATGGTGCATATCAATTTTAAGGCACTCACCGGCAAACAAGTGATGGTCTTCGGGCAGACTGAGGTCACCACTGATTTGTATTCAGCCCAAGACGCCATGGGTACGATGATAATTCATGGCGTTGAAGATGTGCGCATCACAGATCTTGACCAGTCGCAGTCATGCGTTGAGTTTTCTATAGATGGCGTGAGCAAAAAGTTAAACTGTTTATACGTTGCCGGCTGCGATGGTTTTCATGGCGTCAGTCGCAATACCATCCCGCTGGGTGTGCGGCGTGAGTATGAACGCGTTTATCCATTCGGTTGGCTGGGTGTGTTGTCAGAAACACCGCCTGCTAATCATGAGCTGATCTACGCTAATTCCAGTCACGGTTTTGCATTAGCGTCGATGCGAAATGAAAATCTCAGTCGATACTATGTGCAAGTACCCACCACAGACAAAGTTCAAGAGTGGAGTGATGATCGGTTCTGGAGCACTTTAAAGAAGCGACTGCCAAGTGACACTGCGGAGGCGATGGTGACTGGCGCGTCGATCGAAAAGTCTATTGCGCCGTTGCGCTCTTTTGCGAGCGAGCCGCTGCGGTGGGGTAATTTATTTCTGGTTGGAGACGCGGCGCATATTGTGCCGCCGACAGGTGCCAAGGGACTTAACCTTGCGGT
The DNA here is from genome assembly GCA_937928685.1 of uncultured Granulosicoccaceae bacterium. Lineage (GTDB taxonomy): Bacteria > Pseudomonadota > Gammaproteobacteria > Granulosicoccales > Granulosicoccaceae. Next base: position 5,768 of record CALGJU010000228.1, on the reverse strand, counting down.
GTCCGATGTATATTATTTACATAGTGCTTTGATAGATGCGGTAAAGGCTAAGCGTTCGGCGGGCATCGATGGTTATAGTGATCGAGCACTTGCGCGAATATGGAAAGCAATGAGATTCAGTTGGCAGATGACTACCATGCTGCACCGGTTTGATGATGAAGATAGTTTTGCAGCGCAAATGCGTAAGGCCAGTCTGAATCATTTAGCCAGCTCTGAAACAGCGCGGCGTGAATTGGCTGAGAACTATATTGGATTACCCTATTGATGGAACCGTATAGACCTGCCCGGACAGACCGCTTTGACCGCGTAAACGTTGGTAGAAAATAATGTTGAGTATTGCATCCGGCAAGATCAATTTGCATGTTCGCGATGACGGTCCAGCGGACGGTCAGGTGGTGATGTTCAGTAATTCATTGGGTACTGACGCACGCGTGTGGGAATTGATGCTTGAGCACCTGCCTGAAGGATTACGTATTATTCGTTATGATAAGCGTGGGCACGGACTGTCTGATTGTCCGAACGCACCCTACACCATGGACGAATTGGTCAGCGATGCTGAAGCCATTGCAGATAAGCTTCAGTTAAAGAACATCACGTTTGTAGGTCTTTCTATTGGCGGCATGATCGGGCAGGGCCTTGCAGCAAGACGTCCTGACCTGATTCGATCACTCGTGCTGATGGATACCAGTGCGAAAATCGGCACTGCAGCTACCTGGAATGAACGTATAGAGGCTTTGCGACAGGGGGGATTGACGGCCATGGCAGATCTGATTCTGGACCGTTGGTTTGAAGCGCCGTTGCGTAATGATGGCAGTGCACTCGCGCCGTGGCGCAACATGCTTGAACGTACTCCGCTTGAAGGCTATGTCGGTTGCTGCGCGGCCATTGCCAACGCTGATTTAACCGACAGCACATCTAAGCTGGTTTTACCGGTGCTTGCGCTGGTCGGAGAATCTGATACAGCCACGCCACCGGTGGCTGTGGAAGAAACTGCCAGGTTGTGCGGTGCCGGGTTTCACGTGATTGAGGGGGCGGGTCATCTGCCCTGTGTTGAACAGCCGGTTAAAACAGCAGCGCTGATCAGTGAATTTATTACGAGGGTGGGAAATGTCTGAGCGTTATGATGCGGGAATGGCGACACGGCGCAAAGTGTTGGGCGACGCGCATGTTGATCGCGCAGAGGCGGCCAAAACCGACTTTGATCAACCATTTCAGGATCTGATCACTGAGAGTGCTTGGGGCACAGTGTGGTCTTCAGATGGCATTAGCCATCGCGAACGTTCAATGCTCACGCTGGCACTGCTGGCGGCGACCGGTAACTTTGAAGAGATTCCAATGCACATCAGGGCAACGCTCAACACCGGCGCCAGCAAGCAAGATGTTATGGAAGCGTTTCAACATGTGGCCATCTATGCAGGTGTTCCGAAGGCCAATCATGCGTTAAAGCTTGCCAAGGCCACTTATGCTGAACTTGAAAAAAATGACTGAGCTGCGGACATGAGTAGCAATAATAATACTGAAAACGATCCGTTGATCCCCCGTAATCGTGCAAACCATCCGGTGGTCTACGATCCTGAATATAAAACGTCGGTGACTCGATCACCGAAGTTGCCGTTGTTGTCGATGGAAAGCACATTGTCTGAAGAGACAGGCCCTGTGTTTGGTCACAATCTAATCGGTGAGTTAGACAACAACTTGATATCGAACTTCAGTCAAGGCGCAGCACTGGCTATTGGAGAACGTATTCGAGTCCATGGCCGAATACTTGATGAACGCAATCGCGGCGTAGCAAATACTCTTGTCGAGGTGTGGCAGGCCAACGCAGGCGGGCGTTACAGGCATGATAGAGACAAGTACTTCGCACCACTTGATCCGAACTTCGGTGGCTGCGGCCGGACGATGACGGACGAGCATGGCTACTACGAATTTATGACCATTCGACCCGGTGCTTATCCGTGGCCCAACCGTTCTAATGACTGGCGGCCAATGCATATTCATTTTTCGGTATTCGGGTCCGGGTTTGGTCAGCGATTGATAACGCAAATGTACTTTGAGGGTGATCCTCTGATTAAACTGTGTCCGATCACTGGAACGGTTAAAAACCAACAACAGCTCGATCGTCTTATCGCCCCGCTCGATATGAAAGGCTCCAGACCGATGGACTATCTGGCCTATAAGTTTGATATCGTGTTGCGTGGCAGACGACAAACACAATTTGAAAACAAGCCGCAGGGAAGCTAGCCTGATGACACAAGAACTCGAATGGCTTGAAGAAACACCTTCTCAAACGGCTGGTCCGTTTGTGCATATTGGTTGTATACCCACGTTCGCAGGAATTGCGGGTGTGTATCCAGAAGACCTTGGTAAAAGCCCGATCAATGATGGTGCTGCAGGTGAGTGTATTACTATTACCGGGTCAGTATTTGATGGCACTGGCTGGGCGTTGCGGGATGCCATGCTGGAGAGTTGGCAGCCAGATGCGAAAGGTTATTTTGCAGGGCAAGTTGATGCAGACCCGAAGGTAAGCGGTTTTTGCCGTTTTGCAGCCGATGCTGGCACCGGTGAATATTCGCTAAAGACAATAAAGCCCGGTGCCGCCACGATGCGAACAGGGGTTCATGCGCCGCATATTTCGCTATGGATAGTGGCGCGTGGCATCAACATCGGTTTGAGTACACGAGTCTATTTTGAAGACGAATACAACGACGCTGATCCACTGTTAGCGCGTATTGAACAAAGGCATCGAGTTGATACATTGATAGCGAAAAAGGTAAAGACAGGGGAATACCGGTTTGATATTCATCTTCAAGGCGACAACGAAACCGTTTTTCTGGATTTATGAAGGCGATCCTTGAATGACAATAGGGCCGTTTGACCATGATTGGCTGTCCGGATTGTTCGGTGATACGGAGCTGTCAGATATTTGGTCAGGTGATCGTACGCTGGAGCACATGTGCGCGTTTGAAGCAGCATGGAGCCGTGCACTGGGTGCGGCCGGGTTGTTTGATGCAGATAAGGCTGAAGCTGCGGCTTCAAACATTGAAGCTGCGACGATAGATAAGCTGAAGCTAAGTAAAGGCACAGCGATAGATGGTGTAGTGGTGCCGGCGCTGGTGGCGCAATTAAAGGCACTGTCTGGCACAGATGCTATTCACACTGGTGCAACATCGCAGGATGTAATTGATACAGCACTTGCAATGACACTATGTAGTACATCGGATGTTCTGCGAGAGCGACTGGTTCGCCTTGCTGAAGAGTTGAAAGTACTTGAAACGAGATTCGGTGAGCAGCCACTACAGGCACGTACCCGGATGCAGGTAGCAACGATGGTAACCGTTGCTGACCGGGTGCAATCATGGCGTCTGCCGCTGGAGAATCATTTGCAACGCTTAGCGCAAGTGCGCCCGCGTGTTGAACGGGTGCAGATTGGTGGTGCCTCTGGTGATCGTGCAGCGATAAAAGCTCATGAGAGTGTAATAGTGGCAACTATCGCTGATGCCTTGAACCTTGCACCCGCTGATAGGGCGTGGCACAACATGCGTGATGGCGTCGCAGAGTATGCATCGCTACTTTCGTTGGTAACAGGAACGCTGGGTAAAATGGGGCAAGATGTTGTGCTGATGGCACAGCAGGGCGTCGATGAAATCACTTTGTCCGCGGGCGGTGGTTCATCAGCGATGCCTCACAAACAAAACCCGGTGGCAGCGGAGCTACTGGTCACGCTGGCTCGCTTTAATGCCGTGCAACTATCCGGGATGCATCAGTCATTGGTGCATGAACAAGAGCGCTCTGGCGCTGCCTGGTCATTGGAATGGATGATATTACCGCAGATGGCGCTGTCTGCCGGGCGATCTCTGAATCTGGCTTTGAATATTTGTGGTAGCGTGAAGGCACTTGGATCTGGCATTGATTCGTAAGAAAATAATCTCATACGGGGAAACTCTTGGATAAATCGATAGCTTCCTTGTCTGAAGCCATCAGTGATATAAGTGACGGCTCTGTGCTTATGATTGGTGGATTTGGCGGTAGTGGTGCTCCTATAGAGTTAATCCACGCACTGATAGATAGATTTGTAGCTACCGGTAGCCCGAAAAATCTAACCGTCGTTAATAACAACGCTGGCAATGGAAAAATCGGGATTGCTGCGATGATTGATGTGGGCATGGTGAAGAAGATGATCTGTTCTTTTCCGCGAACCTCTGACCCGCGAGCGTTTACCGATAAATATCTCACTGGAGAAATAGAATTAGAGCTAGTGCCGCAAGGCACCCTGGCGGAACGCATACGTGCAGCCGGAGCGGGGACACCTGCCTTTTATACACCAACAAGCTATGGGACAGAGCTGGCTGAAGGCAAAGACGTGAAAGAGTTTGAAGGTCGGCCGTATGTGATGGAGCTGTGGCTTAAGGCGGACTTCGCCATTGTAAAAGCAGAGATTGGAGATACGCACGGCAATCTTAAGTACCGCCTTGCCAGTCGAAACTTTAACCCGCTCATGTGTATGGCGGCGCATCAATCTATTGCACAGGTAGGTGAGTTAAAAACAGCTGGTGATATTGATCCGGAACATGTGCACACCCCCGGTATTTTTGTTGATGGCGTGGTTGAAGTGGCTGACGCAAAGCAGGAAGAGGCGATGATTAGGGCCGGTGAAGAGTATCAAGCGACAGGTGCAACATGAGCATTGAAAAACTGAGTAATGCACAGATAGCGTGGCGTGCAGCACAAGATATTGAGGATGGTGCTTACGTCAATCTGGGGATTGGTTTTCCAGAGATGGTGGCGAAGTACCAGCCCGAAGGACGGGAAGCGATATTCCACACAGAAAACGGTGTACTTGGCTTTGGAGATGCGCCTGCAGAAGGCCAGGAGGATTGGGATCTTATCAATGCAGGTAAAAAACCCATTACATTAAAGCCCGGTGCTGCCTTCTTTCATCATGCAGATAGTTTTGCGATGGTCAGAGGCGGGCATCTTGATGTGGCCATACTAGGTGCTTTCCAGGTTGCACAGAACGGGGATCTTGCCAACTGGCGTCTTGGTTCCAAAGGTGTACCTGCAGTCGGAGGTGCAATGGATCTGGTGCATGGTGCAAAAAGAGTGGCCGTGATCACAGAGCATGTCACTAAGGATGGTAAACCCAAGCTGGTTGAAAAGTGTACGTTTCCACTCACCGGGGTTGGCTGTATCACGCGGGTTTATACATCGCTTGCTGTGGTGGATATAGAAGACGGTCGCTTTATCTTAAGGGAGAAGCTTAAGTCGATTAGCATGGATGATCTACAGAAGCATACCGGCGCACCACTGCATATTGATAAAGAGTGTGGTGACTTAGTTGTTCCTGAGAATGGTCTTTAGTTTGGCTGGTCTTACCCGCCCCGAGCACTATCGCAGCCCCCAGGAAACCCGTCGCGTGAGCGAGTGGCAAGACTCGAACGTGCCGAACTCACGTCCTCGACTAAGCAAGTGCAAAGACTCCGATTTAAACTTAGAGCGGTGAATCAGCACGGAAGAACGACAAGACCACGGCAGCCCACCCACTCGCTGACGCGTCGGGCTTCCAAAGAGGAACCGGTAGAGGCTTATCGGTAGACAGGCTATCCGCCCAAGCCGTAACCGCGTCATGATCAATGAGCCGTCCATTATCCACATCATCTAATGCTTCTAGGGTCATACGATAACGTTCTTCCTCTTGCAGCACCCAGTCCTGCAAAGCTTGTTTCACAATCCAATTTTTTGAGCGTTCAAGTCGTTGTGCCATTCCATCA
>CALGJU010000227.1 GCA_937928685.1 uncultured Granulosicoccaceae bacterium | reverse complement strand
CCCGTAAGGTGGCGCTACCGAACTAAACATTCCGGCTGAAAGAGTTGAACTGGGCCAGACAGGTAATTGGTGAATGACAGAACGAACACTTTGCTGTCACCGGATAACTTTGTAAGATAATTCCTAAACGCAACTTGAATGTTCTGCTGCTATCGGCCAACACCCGTCATTCGCTCATCTGAAATTAGGATGCTTTAACCAGGTAGCTGGCCGATAAGTTTCCACACTAAGCCCGGTTAGTAACTAAGGTCCATATGACCAGTCAGAGTACCCGAAAGGGTGCGTTATTTATGATAAATGTTGCATGGATGCCGTGTATGGGTTAACTCGGCATTATGATACGATCTTTCCGAAACAGCGCTACAGAAGAGTTTAATCATGGCCGAAATTCATCTCAAGCCTGTAAAATTGCTTCAACAATACGACCTACTGCGCTGAGAAAGCTTGATATTTTAAATGCTGCCACTTCAATTGAAGATCTAAGATCGCCGCCTGGAAATAGGCTTGAGAAGTTGTCAGGTAACTTAGGAGGGTCCCACAGCATCCGAATCAATCACAATGGCGATTGATTTTTAAGTGGAGTGATAGTGGAGCGGAAGAAGTAGAGATTATTGATTACCATGGGTGAATACTATGCTGCCTGATAAACGAACAACTACCCATCCGGGAGAGGTGCTTCTTTACGATTTCCTTGAACCACTGGGGCTATCTCAATCGGAATTCGCAAGGCATTTGAACGTACCCATTCAACGTATAAAATGAATTGATACGGGGAAAGCGCGGTATAACGCCAGACACAGCATGGTTGTTAGCAAAATCGCTTGGCACATCTCCAGAGTTCCGGATGAACTTACAAGTGACATATGAGTTGTCGTCGCTCAAGCCGCCTAAAGGAATAAAGCGATTGGTTGCGTAGGCTACTGCCGGTATCAGCCAACTCCGGACGTTCGCCCATACACGAACCGAATTGCAGGGGGTTCGCAGCCGTGTTTGTTACCAACTATTTTATCCGGCTACACCCACTACCACTCAAGGCGACTTTGCCTCTTTAAGTGCCTCCCTGGCAGCCACGTCAAAAGTATAGAAGCCACCGAACCTTTCACCGTATTGTTCAGCTGCATCCCGCCCTGTATGCAGTACCAGGGCATCTGGAAAGTCTAGCTTAGAGCTTCCTTCTACTGCGTGTAGTCGATACTCTACAAGCGCACGCCAAACGAGTTCTTGGTCTTGAATTATGATGTTCTGCTCTTCAAATAACGCAGTTATGGTCGCATCGATTTCACTGGATGTTAGCTTGTATTTCTTACCCTTAAGTGTCCAGATAGTTTCAACTAATACCACGTGACTTACGTAGACCGATTGTTTTGATTGAATCAATTTAGCTGCTTTCTTAGCCTGTATTTCATCATCCGACAATAAGTAGCGCAGCAACACATTGGTATCTATGGCGATCATGATCGGCCGCTATCTCTTGATTCCTCATCTGATATTCGTGCCTTTGGCTTCACATTTTTTAGAAGCCCTCGTGCAGCGCCTTTGTCCTTTTTGATGATCGTAAGCTGTCCATTGGCAACAAAACAATGTAGATCATCACCAGGTTCAATTCCTAGCTCTCTACAGTAATCCACTGGCAACGTAATCTGTCGCTTTGCGCTGAGTTTTGACATTTTACATATCCTTTACTATTGCTCGCATGGTAAAGAATACAGCCGCTTTACTATTATGTCAAATGTAAGAATCTGCCGTAATCTGACCGACAGCACTCGGTCAATAGCTGACGGTCGCTCATCTCAGTTGTAGGGGTTCTTGCTTGTGGTGACTAACCAGTCTTCCACTAAAAAGCTGTCATGCGCTTGTTCAGTTTTTCACCTGGCATGGTCATCACACCAGGATCTACTAGAGAGAGATTTAGACCAAGCTTGTCCTTGGTGTAAGTAAGACTGAACGAAAGTATTAGTGGCTGAAAAAGTGTAGAGTTCTTATTTCTGTAAACGCTTTCACGGCAACAAAAATGAGCACATATTTCAAATACCCACGAACCCCTCATTTACCCTGGTCGATTAGTGTCAGTAGTGATGATCTGAGCAAAAAGAGCGTTTCAGTTTTTGCTGGTGTAGATGTGGTAGTTACTGAAAAAATGGACGGAGAAAATACAACACTGTATCAGAACCACTTACACGCGCGTTCGCTAGATAGTCGGCACCACCCCTCGCGGGATTGGCTAAAACAATGGCACGGTGGAATGGCTCACACTATTCCAGACGGTTGGCGAATCTGTGGCGAAAACCTGTTTGCACGCCACTCTGTGTCATATCAGCAATTAGGCAGTTACTTTTATGGATTCTCTATATGGAACGAAAACAATGAGTGCCTGAGCTGGGATGAAACGATAGAGTGGTTTGCGATGTTGTCGATTCATCCGGTGCCCGTTTTGTATAAAGGTCTTTGGGATGAGAAAACAATACGAGAACTAGCTGTCGATACCGACAAGCAGGAAGGCTATGTGGTCCGGAGTGCCGGTAAATTCCATTACGATGAGTTTTCACAGCGTGTGGCAAAGTGGGTTAGGGCAGACCACGTAACTACTGATAAACACTGGATGCACAGCGAAGTTGTACCTAATGGATTGAGAAGTAAAAATGACAAATCAAGCTGAATGGCTGGATGAGTTACGCGTTAATGGTACTCCCGGTATTGATGAGTGCGTTGAGGTGCTCGGCAAAGACATTGAGTGGCTGCAGGTGCTCGATAAAACAGAACAAGACCCAGAATGGCATGCTGAAGGTAACGTTTACATTCATACTGGCATGGTCTTAACCGAGCTTTATAAGTTGCTATCTAACGAGGCGCAGCACATCGTTGATGGTAAGCGCCAGGCACTCATACTTGCTGCACTACTACATGATATCGGAAAAACTGTCTGTACCAGTCGGTTCGAGCTGGACGGTAAAGAACGAATTGGTTCGCCAAGACATGCAGAGCATGGTAGATCGTACCTTGCTTTTCAACTTACAAAGCTAGAACTCGATTATTCAATCATGTTGTGTGTTTTGAATTTGGTAGGTGAGCATCACACGCCCAAGCGGTTGGTGGTGAGAAACGCACCAAAATCTGACTTCTACAAATTGGCTCGACAAGCTGATACCGAACTGCTGTACTGGCTTGAAGTTGCTGACATAAGAGGCCGAATTTGCGCTGATGCTACTATCCAATTGCAATATCTCGACGAGTTTCGGTTATTTGCTGAGGAATACACTGTCTGGGGAACGCCTCTGGATGTTAGACCCGAGTTAACACCATCAATTACAGAGTTGCCAGCGGATACTCAGGACTATATCTATGCGCATGCACTGCACCAGTTGGAATCAGGGAAGATAAACTTAGCAGTCGAGGCAATTGGCACCACTTACGAGCATCGCCAAAATTACGCTAATCTGGTGATACTTTGTGGGCCAAGTGGTTCTGGCAAAACAAGTTGGCATACAAAACATTTGCCAGATTATAAGTTAATATCACTTGACGATTTACGTCTGCAGTTCAACGGTGATCGTGAATCACAAAAAAACAGAGGCCAAATTATACAGCATGCAAAAAACCTGCTGAGAGAAGCATTAAGAAGCAAGTGTGATGTAATTTATGATGCGACCAACTTGCGTAGCGATTTTCGATCAATTATTAGTCAACTTGGTCGGGATTATCATGCATTGGTTACGCTAGTGATATTTCTAAGTCCAGAAAAGCAACTATATTCAAACAATCAAAAGCGTGATCGTTGTGTAGCAAACTCGGTATTACAGAAACAGCTGAGCGGCTATCAATTCCCATTAGCCAGCGAGGCGCATCAGTGTCTGTTTGTGGATAGCGACGGTAGAACTCGGTTTCGGTCAGGGTGTTTTACATAAATAGAATAGTCGACCGGCTGCTTTACGTAATACTTTGCTAAAGAAGACGCTAAACGATCTGGGAGGATGTGTTATCCGCGACAGGCCGCTTTGGGCACCTTGCTGTCGGTCAGGTATTGGTTAGATCGGGCAGACTGCCTGTTCGATTAAATCTGAGTTTTATCATCTGTAGTTGAAAGCAATGCTGCTCAGGGCGCTTTTCTGTTACTTATGATGCTTGTGTAAATAAAGCCGCCATAGCAGTGCTATGGCGGAAGCCTGTTTGAAATCTGGTCGGTGTTTTTTAGACCACAGGCACTGTCATTGATCCAAGCCCTTCAATATTCACTTCCATTACATCGCCTTTTTGTACCGGGCCTACACCTGCGGGTGTGCCGGATAAAATGACGTCTCCGGCGGCAAGGGTGAAGTAATCAGAAAGGTAGGAGATCATCTCCTCCACTTTCCAGATCATCTGGTTGAGATCACCTTCCTGTTTTACTTCACCATTTACTTTTAGTTCAACCTTACCAGCGCTGGGGTGACCTATGTCTGCCGCGGGGTGGATGATTCCCACAGGGGCTGACCGCTCAAAGGCTTTGCCTATTTCCCATGGTCGACCCATTTTCTTTTGCTCTCCTTGAAGGTCACGTCGGGTCATGTCTAGTGATAAGGCGTAGCCGTAGACATGATCGAGTGCTGATTCGATGGAAATGTTCTCACCACCGGATTTCAACATCACCGCCATTTCAATCTCGTGATGTACATCTGATGATTTTGGCGGGTAGGGGAATTGTCCGGTGGTATCCAGATTGTTCGGGTTCTTCTGGAAGAAAAATGGTGGCTCGCGATCAGGGTCGTGCCCCATCTCTACAGCGTGAGCCGCATAGTTTCGACCGATGCAATACACCCTTCTGACCGGGAAAGTAGCGTCGGTTCCCGCTACGGGAAGAGTCACGATTGGTGGGGTTTCAATGGTGTGATTAGACATTTTATTCAATTCTTCTCGGCTTCTACGGGTACGGAACCAATCATGAGTAAGCTAGTGTACCGGAACAAATAGAGTGTGCATTTGAGAGTTCGTCATTTGGTTTGCAACAAGGCGAAGCTCGCAGGCAATAGTTATTCTCTTTTCAAGAGCTTCAACGCAGTGGCAAGCCAAATGCCGAGCTCCCGAAGGGGCGATTAATCCAAAGTGCACACCGCATTCGTTGCAGGCTCTATGACTTACTGTTGTCCCGATTTATCTATTAAAATTAGACACTTTGATTGATTGACTCATATGGGCAATCTATTTGTTCCAGTACACTAGATTCATGTCGAAATGCAGTTGCAAGTCGCTAGACGTAAGCTTTATTGTGAAACCAATTCAGAGATTGATCAACCTCTTCCGGAGAACAAGTGGGGGTGGGTCAGGACGTGCCTGGTTGATCAGCAATTGGGGGTAGGAGTTCGCGTGCAACACACCTGTGTGTTTTGAGGCGGCCAGCCAGGCCACAAACGATAACGCCCATTGATGCGACAGGTGCGTCCTGAATAGTTACGATTCATCTATCTGTGGTTAGTTAGAACACTGAAAATGTGGTGGAGTATTTTCCACCACATATCGAGCTGTTATATCAAAATGTTCGGATTGATCTAACTCTTGAAAAAGCCTGCTTTGCAGCGGGCTGTAGACTATTGTCATCACCTAAGAAAGGATGAACCCAAAGTGCGGAAGCGCTGTACTCGGTAGAGCTTGCATACCAGTCACTGGGTGCAAAGCCTCCAACAACATTCCTTTGGTTGTAAAGCAGTTTGAGTTCTTCCTTATTTGGCAGGTACCCTCCGGTATCCCCGTTTGGCCATACGAAGTCGCTGGCCAGTCTGGCAACACCTTCTGTGCATCTGGCGTTGATGCGGCTGGTGTTGTAAATACCACTTCGGCTGTCTGCAATGGCTGGATCGCTAATATTATCCATGCCTTCTATGTCAGCAAGTTCCGGGCTGTTATTTAAGATATTGTCGTTACACCATCGCCCGCCACTTTGTGGGGAATCAGTCGGTGCTGCTTCAAGCCCGTGCATCCCGTCTTCTGTTACTGAAAATACGATGCCGCCAGCGGGGCCCGTGTCGCCTATTGAGTACTGCTGTCCGCTGACAACCTCAAGGCTGCAGTTCAGCACAGTTAAGCCTAAAGAGTCCTGGCTACCGATAGAGACAAAAGTATTTCCTGGCTCAAGGTAGTCTTTTGCTTTCCCATATAGCGTAACAGTCTCTATTTGAAAGCTCGGAATTCCGCCGAAGTAGGTTTGGGGAAGGATGGCGACATCGTTTTGGCCAGTTTCATCACGTAGTGTAGTGAGGTTGGTGGCTATCGATGCGTAAGCACTGCCAGAGTAAGTATACTCACAGCTGTAAGCGAAGTAGTTGCCTTGGAGTGCGGCCAGCACTTCAGCGCCTGGGCGGTGGTGAACGCAGGCACCATTCGCTACATATATAGTTTCGTTGAATAGGCTATTGGTGCGCCGATATTCCCCGTTACATGCATCCCTCCAACCCGTAGCGGTATCTGTGCCTTCTATAAACTCAGAGTTGAATAGAAGATTACCGCTTACTGGAGGGGGTGGCGCGTCTGCTATTGATAGAGCGCAGTTATCTAGTAGCGCTTTGTTTTCAGTATAGAACCAAACGGCAACGTTTTTGGCATTTTCAGGGGCGCTACCAGTTACGGTGTATTCCTTATAGTTACGGCCACTGACAACACTTGCTTCAGGTTCTGATAGATAGTTCCAAAATTCATCGTAGAAGCTGATGCCTAATCCTGTCCAATCGTTTTTATTCGACTGAAGCTTTGCATCGCATTGTAGCTCGTATGTTGTATTGGGTTGAATGCCGGCGCCTTGTTGTATGCAGTTTCCGGCGCTTACTTGGACGGCATTGTGACCGTTTGAGGCTTTGCGTTTAATTTTTAGCTTTGATTTAGCGTTGCAGGCTTGCCAGCCATGTAGGCCGTCTTCAAAGCTGCCGTTCGACAGAAGGTTATTTGCATCGGCCCGTGCTGTTGCTGCTTTTGTGGTGATCAGTCCGGAAATATCCAGCTGGCTTGGCATGTCTGGTGAAGTGGCTGTAACAGAATGGGTATTGTTCACCACCTCTATGCCTTGTGAATCGCATGCTGAAATGAAAGCCAGACCTACGCTGATAATTAAGTAGTGGTGATAATTCTTTGCTCGAGCGTTCGTCTGTTCGAGTTTATATGAGTTACTTCTGTACATAAATATCCTGGTTTTTCATTGGAAATATCTAAAATCGATAATTGGGATGAATATCCCATGTGTTTAAAACTATCATTGGGAAGTGACATATACAATTTCATTTTAAGCTCAGCGGGTTGTATGTCGCATTTTGAAATGTCATGACGAAAAACCCAGAAGGTGTGTCTCAAGAATGGTGAGATATCAACTTCTGCTAGCCAGGAAAATGCTTATTTTTGGCGGAACAGTTTTTTACCGAATGGCTTGTTAGTGTCGGAAAGCAGATACATTGTTGCCAGCAATCGTTAGATTGCCTAGTGCTAACTATTCAGTCCGAAATGAGCTAAATTCAAATTTCGACCACCTTTATAGCCTTTCGTGGTACGTCAGTATCTGGGATTGCGCTGTCATTGACGTTTGTCAGAGGTCGAATGATTAGTGCTGGCTAGTTAGGTTTAGTGAAGAAGGGTTTAGTGAAAAAGGTTATCCGGCCTTTCTGCCGCGTTGATCGTGCCATCGGTAATAGGCGATTGTTGCAGGTAAAAACCAGGGTTTGCCTGTGTAGAGCGGTCGGGTTGGAAAAGGAATGTCATCAAATGCGGTTTTCCCGTCAGCTACTCCAATCACTTGCTGGCCGACGCGCATACCAAGATAGCTGGCCATTGATACTCCTGATCCACAATACCCCATGGCGTAGTAGATGCCGTCGTGTTTCCCTGTGTGCGCTAAAGAGTCAAACGTATAAGCGACAAAGCCCATCCATGAATGCGAGACTTTAACTGATGTGAGCTCGGGGAATAGATAATCCAGGTCTCTTTTGAGCAGTGGCGCGCTGATTTGTGGATTGGTTTCAGAGCTTGAAACCCTGCCGCCAAAGAGTATTCTTTTTCTATCAGGTGAGGGTCGGTAGTAGTACACAACCTTTTGTGTATCGCTAAGTATGCGGTCTGTTGGTACCAGGCGCTCCATCAACTGCGGTTCAATCACATCGGTGGCGATAATATAACTGCCAATCGGAATTACCCGTCGGTGCTGCCACGGTGTGATTGTGCCAGTGTATCCGTTGGTGGCGACAACCACTTCTTTGGCCTTTGTTGTGCCGTACCTGGTTTGCAGAGTATATCCATCTGATGAGCGCTTGATATCTGTGATTGCACAGTGTGGAACAAGATCGGCACCAGCCGCTTTGACACGCTCAAGTAGTCCCTGGTGATACCTGGCTGGATCAAGCGATGCGTGTTGTTCAAAGATAACGCCGCCGTGATAAGCATTGGTGCCGAGCTCGGTATGTTGCTCTGAGCGCGGAACGATTTGAAAAGGTACTTCAAGCCCTTTGGGTTGATCACTGACTTCAGCCACAAGCTGTTTGAACGCCCTGGAAGAGTGGGCTGCATGGAATCTTCCGGGTACTATGAAATCACAATCTATCGCTTCACCTTGTATAAACTCCTGCAGCCACGATAGTGCGTTATGTCCCTCCTTGATAATATTGAATGCAGTCTCGTGACCATGCTTTTTGGTCAATGTTGAGAGTTCCGGTTTCACGCTGGTGCTGATTTGTCCGCCGTTTCGAGTACTGCAACCAAAGCCCATATCTTCAGCATCGAAAACAGCGGTAGATCGGCCGGAGCGTGCGGTGACCAGTGCGGCATTTAACCCGGTATAACCAGAACCGATTACTGCTACCTCTACCGTTTCCGGTGGCTTTGTCGCCTCTATTGATGGTCGTGGAGAACGATCCCACCAGTAAGGGGTGAGTTGGTAGTCGTCTGTGAACATTGTTTGCTCAGGCATTACTTTTAATTGTTGGCCAGATTGGTTTGATCATAATTGTACAGCTATTGATTCGATGCCATACGTTAAGGACAAATATCCTGCTTTTTTATCACTGCAGCGGCCGATTTACGGGTGTGTCCACTCGCTCACGCGTCGGGCTTCCTGTGGTCTGGCGTGGGGAAAGTCGACGCGTGGGCGGGTGGCCAGATTTGGGGAGGTGCTTGCGAGCGGTGTTTTTGTAATTGTGTTGAGATGGTGTGGTGGCTTCGAATGTGTGCTGGCGATTATTGGTAGCTTAGTGGTGTGTCCACTCGCTCACGCGTCGGGCTTCCTGTGGTTTGGCGTGGGGAGACTCGACGCGTGGGCGGGTGGACAGCTTTGGGGAGGTGCTTGCGAGCGGTGCTTTTGTAATTGTGTTGAGATGGTGTGGTGGTTTCGAATGTGTGGTTCGCGATTATTGGTAGCTTAGTGGTGTGTCCGCTCGCTCACGCGTCGGGCTTCCTGTGTGAGTTCTGGATAGGGAGGGCATAGTTCGTATTATCAGTGATTGTGATGTGACTAAAGACTGTGCGCAAAACCTACCATTGCTATCTGCCCGAATAGCTATTGGCCGAACTTATTCTTAGTTGGATAACGAAATCGTAGTTTGGTTTGACGCGAGAAACCTATAGTATTCAAAGCATTCTTACTACATAGTCTGTCATTATGAACGATCCAAAAGAACAACCTCCCAATACGATGTTTATAGAAGTCTCGGGCGCCGGGCTGCCGGAGGTCGACGGATTATTCGTGCCGTCAACAGCACCTCCCGCAGAATCGGAGTCAGGAACTTTATCCACTGTTGGTTATTGGAACGGCAGAATGGCGTGGGATCGGGCTGACGGTAAGTCTGCCAGAAGCCCAGCGTTGTCTTATTCAAACAGCTACCAATCGTGGCGAATCTGCAGGCTTGACGGGCATCTTGCTTACGACAATACCTGTGATGATGAACTCCCGCCGGTTGATACCGAATGGCATGTATACAAAAAAGGGGTCGCGCCTGCACCGAAGGTGGTGCTTCACCACTTTGATCCCCGCAAACCTTGCCCTGCACCCAATGTTGTTTTTGTGATCGGTGGGCCCGGCAGTGGCAAGGGCACCATGTGTGAGCTGGCACAGGAGCAGCTGGGCTGGACTCATTTGTCTACCGGTGAGTTGCTGCGCGCAGAGCTTGAGGCCGATGGCCCAATGGCAACGACGATCGAGCAATACATCACGGACGGTGAGTTAGTGCCGAATGAGATCGTCGTCGCGCTTCTCAAGGATGCTATGGAGCATCTCACTCGAACCACAGGAAAAAGAAATTTTCTATTAGACGGGTTCCCACGCTCTTTGAATAATATGGAAGGGTGGTATGAGGTTTTCGGAAAAGAATCTCCGCTGCCTGACATGTTGTATTTCGAGTGCCCCTACGACGAGCTTGAAAGGCGCATCATGAGCAGGGCGAAGTATTCAGGTAGAAGTGATGACAATTTAAAAAGTATAAAACTTCGGTTTGACACGTTTAAAGAAAAAACTCTGCCAACAGTTGAGCTTTTTAAAAGCAAGAACAAGTGTACGGAAATTGATACCAGCCCGGATCGTCCCACAGTTTATAAGAATGTGGTTAAACACCTGGCCGAATTTACAGATGGCGATCTGGCGTCGCGGCCATTCACTGAGCATGCTGAAGTGCTATTGGGCTTGAGACCGTACCCTAAGAAGTAGAGCGGAGAACGGGAGTGGGCGCAGGGGGCGTGTTCGCAAAGATTCACCAGGATTATCAAAAGGGGCATCAGCGCGATTTTGCGCTTATGCCCCCTACATGCCTGTGAGATGTTTTGGGTGGATAGAGACCGATGAGCGAATTGGATTGGCAGAAGGTCTGACGAGCCGGATATCCTTCGCTTACGCTGGCGGATTTACCACGGTGTTGAGCTGCTAAATAATATTGTCGGCCAAGGTATCGCATTGCCTGTGGAAAAGAATTAGCCTTGTGGCTGATTTCACTACTGAAGGCTTACCGTTATGGCTATCTCTGACTACCCGGAGTTTGAAGATCCACGTGCGCGTCCGCGTTATGTAGGTTTGCCTACGTTTTTGCGTGCTCCGTATAACGAAGACATGAAAGACACTGATATCGGAATAATAGGTGTGCCTTTTGATGGCGGTGTGACTAATCGGCCTGGTTCGAGACACGGGCCGCGTGAAGTCCGCAATCAATCAACGCTGATAAGAATGAAAAACCAATCGACTGGTATAGCACCTCATGAGTTATGTAGAGTCAGTGATATAGGCGATGCATGGGTGCCTTCGCCGTTCGAATTGGTGAAAAGCCATTTGGCTATTCAAGAAACGTTTGAGCTGGTTCAGGCGAAAGGAATACTACCTATTGCGGTAGGCGGTGATCACTCTGTGTCTCTTCCCATCTTCAGGGCACTGGCTAAAGATCGACCACTTGGCATGGTACATATTGACGCACACTGTGATACCGGTGATGACTATATGGGTTCCAAGTTTCACCATGGCGCACCATTTAGCCGCGCTGTAGAAGAGGGCTTGCTTGACCCCAAGCGCACTATTCAAATTGGTATACGTGGTTCGGTGAATGATATGGACTTATGGAAGTTCAGTCACGACAGTGGCATGCGCGTGGTGTATATGCATGACTTCCACACCTTGGGCATCAAGAAGATTATCGAAGAAATACATCAGGTGGTAGGCTCTGAACCGGTATATATAAGCTTTGATATAGATAGTCTTGACCCTGCTTTTGCGCCGGGCACAGGCACCCCCGAGATTGGTGGATTAACCTCGCTCGAGGCTCAATTGCTAATACGCGGCTGTAGCGGTTTGAATATTGCCGGTGCTGATATGGTAGAGGTTGCGCCATCTTTTGACCCGTCCGGCAATACCGCTCTGGCCGGAGCAGGAATTCTATTCGAATTGCTTTGTGTGGCTGCGGAAAGTTTTGCAGCATCAAAAACCTAACCGGGCATGGTGGGTGACAGTTGGGTGGGGTTTTTCTGTTTAGTGCTCCCATCCTGCACTTGCATTGATTCGGTCTGACTCTCTGGCAGGTCAATCGCGACACCTGCGCACTTTTAGTTTGCGTCTGGCGGGTCTTTTGGTTGAAATAGGTGACAACTTTAGGAGTTGATATGACCAATCTAAAGCATCGTCCGTGGGTTCCGGAGGCTTGTGAGCGCTATATACAGAATTTAGCTGGCGCTACCTCTACGGCAACAGGCAGTAAAGTCGCCTCCAGAATTGAAGAATTGATCGATCTGAATCGGACGATTCATCAGCGTGACTGCTTTAATCTAAACCCGGCAACCAACATCATGAACCCGCGTGCTGAAGCGGCATTGTCATCAGGTCTCGGCTCGCGTCCGTCACTCGGGTATCCGGGTGATAAGTATGAGATGGGTCTTGAAGCCATTGAAGAGATAGAGGTAATAGCGGCAGAGCTATCAGCTGAAGTGTTCAAGGCCAGGTATGCAGAAATTCGTGTGCCCTCTGGTGCGATAGCGAACCTGTACGGATTTATGGCCACCTGTAAACCCGGAGACACCATCATTGTGCCACCTGCTTCCATTGGTGGGCATGTGACTCATCATGATGCAGGGTGTGCCGGTTTGTATGGGTTAAACATCGTTGAAGCACCTGTTGTGGCTGATGGTTACACCATTGACGTTGAGGGGCTGGATGCGCTAGCTGTGAAGGTAAAACCTAAACTTATAACCGTTGGCGGTAGCCTTAACCTTTTCCCGCATCCGGTCGCCGCTATTCGAGCGATTGCTGATAAGCACAATGCCAAAGTAATGTTTGATGCGGCACACCAATGTGGAATCATCGCTGGTGGTGCTTGGCCAAACCCATTGGATGAAGGTGCACACCTCATGACGATGAGCACCTATAAAAGCCTGGCCGGACCTGCAGGAGGCTTGATCGTCAGCAACGATGCAGAGCTTGTCGAAAGGTTGGATGCCATTGCATTCCCCGGTATGACAGCTAATTTTGATGCAGCCAAGTCAGCGGCTTTAGCGTTGACTCTATTGGACTGGCGCGAACATGGTGTTCGCTACGCAAAGGCTATGGTTACTGTGGCGCAAAGCTTCGCAAATGATTTAGATAAAGAAGGTGTTCCAGTTTTCGCCAGTGATCGCGGTTATACAAGTTCACATCAATTTGCTGTAAAGGCTTCAAGCTATGGCGGAGGGCAGGCAGCGTCTAAGGCCTTGCGTAAGGCAGGGTTTCTTGCCTGTGGTATCGGGTTACCCATTGATGAAGTCGCAGGTGACATGAATGGATTGAGGATCGGTACGCCGGAGCTTGTGCGGTGGGGCGTAACGCAAGCGCATACATCGCAACTGGCTTCACTGGTTGCGCGAGCGCTCTCGAGCAATGATCCGGCCAGTGTCGCGAAAGAAGTTGCGGAGTTTCGTGGG
>CALGJU010000226.1 GCA_937928685.1 uncultured Granulosicoccaceae bacterium | reverse complement strand
TCCAGAGAGTCACGCGTGCCATCAGTGTCGGTATCGACGATGCCTTCCACTGCATCAGTGATGTTGTCCGCATCGGAATCCAGATCAAGGTAGTCAGGTGTGCCGTCGCCATCGGTATCAACAGCTGTCTCTATGGCATCGTCAATGCTGTCGCCGTCAGAATCAGTATCGAGGTAGTTAGGAACGCCATCAGCGTCGATGTCGTCTGAACCTTCTATAGAATCCAGAATGCCATCACCGTCGCTATCAAGATTAAGCGGCGCTGCTAGATAGTCGGGTATGCCGTCACCGTCTTCGTCTGCGACACCTTCATTGGCGTCTGGCAGGCCATCCGCATCGCTGTCTGTATCAAGGTAGTTTGCGTCAGCGTCCGCATCGATATCTGCCACGCCTTCTATAGAGTCATCAATGCCGTCAGCATCAGAATCAAGGTCAAGATAGTTGGGTGCTGTATCTCCATCTGTGTCAGTGACTGTCTCTATGGCATCGTTGATGCCGTCTCCATCTGAGTCAGGATCTAGCCAATTGGCTGTACCGTCACCGTCGGTATCAACATTTCCCTCGACAGAGTCCGGAATGTTGTCTGCATCACTATCCAGATCAAGATAATTAGGAATTCCGTCTGCATCACGGTCATTTACATTTTCCACTGCATCGGGTATTCCGTCACCGTCACTGTCGGTGTCCTGATAGTTAAAGATGCCATCACCGTCGGTATCTATATCAAGCAGCATGTCCAAAGCGATGTTAAACCCACCTATAAAACCTAAGTTGGTGTACTGAACTTCTACTTTATCTCCAGCAGATAGCGCATAAGTAAACGGCGACTCTGCGGTTGGAGTGCTAGCTGAACCAGGCCACTTTCCAAACACCTGAACACCGTTGACAGAGATAGCGATCGTGTCATCGGTGTATGCCGCTCTGCCGTAGCTGAGTGTTCCTGGCGCTGTAATCTCCCGGCGAAATGTTATTTCGTAATATGTGCCGGTTGACCAGGTTGAACCGACATACCCGGGTGGCACATTGGGATGAGTAGGGGTTTCGTATTGGAACCAGCTGGGTCCGTTGCGTGTGCCCCAGGACTGCAATCTGGTTTTTCCTTCGCCCCATCCAAAGTTGGCTTCACCACGAAATATCGCTGGACCACCAGCGCCACTGCCTGTTTGAGGTGAGGCGTACCCTGAGTTCAGGACGCCGCGATGTCCTTCATAGAAAGTCGCCGCCCAATATCCAACTGGAAAGTCATTGGTATTCTCGATGCCGTCGGGAATCGGCGCAGCACTTCCGACACTGTCATTAAGATAACCTATTTCGACGTCATCAGGAATGCCGTCATTGTCCGCGTCACCCGCCATCGCAGGAGCTGCCTGCAACATGGTTACAATACCAGTTGCAATGCAAATCGGAAGAACGGCTGAGCGAAATTTGCTGCGCGCACTGTCTTGTGGATCGTTTGGCGTGGGATAAACATTCAAACTGTTAGGTCTTTTCACGAGGCTGCCTTAGTGCTTGATCGGATTGTCAGTGGGGACTTTCCGTGCAAGCAGTAGGCCGTGAAACTACCCCCAGCAAGATTGTAAACAACATTTTTACAATGCAGCCGGCTGATGTCGGTACAAAACGATCTATGACGCAAACAAGTTCCGCTCACCAATTGATAAGGAGCAGGAATGCCAGCGGGTATACCCTGTTAAAGTGGTGGGTGGAGAATTTCCTGCCGGTGGGAAAGTTTGCGATCTACCAATGAATGGAGTAGGGGAATGCCGTGGCGTTATATGCTCAGTCGGTCACTGCAGCATCAAGGTATACCCGTGTAGTGGATTAGTTTCGAGTATCACGGTGATCAGATAATCTGATCAAAGATTATAGAAAAATACAAATTGTCTTTATACATCAAATTTGCCATCCTACAGCCACTCTGGAGGGGGAATCATGAATTCGACAGTTGCCAGCGAGGGCCGCAGCCACTCGTATTTGGCGAGTGCCGCGCCCGGTGACGTACGCGAGCTTATTCGTCAAAATCAATACGCCGGGCACACCGCGGGGCTTTGTGACGGGCTGCTGCAGTGCAACCTGGTGATTCTGCCGCATTCGGTGGCAGCTGATTTTAAAAAATATTGTCAGGAGAATAGTGTTTTCTGCCCCTTACTCGGCACATCCGAAGTAGGTGAGTTCAGTATCGAGTCGCTTGGTAAAAACATGGATCTGCGAACAGATCTGCCCCTTTACAACATATATAAGAAGGGCGAGTTAGTCGACTCGCAGCAAGATATCACTGCTCTGTGGCGTGATGACTTTGTCGCTTTTGCCATTGGTTGTTCTTTTACCTTTGAACGTGCGCTACTGAGCGCTGGTATCGGCATGCGGCATATTGAAGAGGACGTCACGGTACCGATGTACAAAACCACACTAAAAACCAATCAAGTGGGGGCTTTTGGGGGGGCTGCGGTGGTGAGTATGCGGCCGATCAACACATCAGAGATAGAAAAAACCAAAAGCATTTGTGAACACTACACCCACGCCCACGGTGCGCCTGTTCATGTGGGTGATCCATCGGCTATCGGTATAGCGAATCTGGATGAACCAGACTGGGGCGCATCAGTATCTTTCAAAGAAGATGAACTGCCGGTGTTCTGGGGGTGTGGTGTTACCACACAAGTCGCCTGTACAAACGCTGCACCGGAAATTTGTATAACGCACGCTCCCGGCGCGATGATGATTACCGAGTTGGATGAACTATCAAATTCTGAATGGAGGGCTGCCGGACCTCATGATGAATAACTTCACAGATACGGCACAGGAAAATACTATGAAGATAAAATTAGGTTTATTGGCATTAAGCATGTCTATGGTATCCACCACGGCATTTGCAGCTGAACTTTCAGTGGTAGGAAGCTGGAGTGGTTTGCCGCTGCACAAACTTTACGAAAAACCTTTTTGGGATGAAAAAATGCCCGCCGCCAGTGATGGCAAGATTACCGCAAACCTTACAACCCATGATCAAATGGGCATCAAAGGCGGCGATGTTTTCCGCATGCTTGGTGAAGGGGTATTTGATGTGGGTATGACCGTGGCCGATTACGCTGTGTCAGATACGCCAGCCCTTGAAGGTTTAGATGTACCGTTGATCGCAACCGACGCTGCCTCTGCAAAGGTGATGGTTGAAGCTGCACGTCCTCTTATCGATGATATTTATAAAGACGTTTTTAACGCAAAGGTGTTGGGCGTGGCGCCATACCCGCCGCAAGTTGTCTTCTGTAATGCAGAAGTCGCATCGCTGGCTGATCTTAAGGGCAAAAAAATCCGCGCCTCTGGCCGTTTGACCGGTAAGCTTTTGGAAGCGTTGGGTGCTGAAGCAGTGAGTGTGGGATTTGGTGAAGTTCCAGGTGCGCTTCAAAAGGGGGTGGTTGATTGTGCTGTAACCGGTGCGGGTTCCGGCTACAGTGCCGGTTGGTGGGAAGTATCTACGCACCTCATGCCGATACCGTTAGGTGGTTGGGATCCGGTTGTGACAGCCATGAACCTCGACACATGGAACGGCTTAAGTGCTGATGAGCAAAGTTTGATCGAAAGCACAATCAAATCTGACCTTGAAGCACCCGCCTGGGAAACTGCTCAAAATGCACTGGCCACTGATGTGGCGTGTTTGACCGGTACCGGTGATTGCCCTGGTGAAAAGCGCGGCATGAAGTTGGTTGAAGCCACAGATGCAGATATGGCCACTGCACGTGAAATCCTGCTTACGTCCGTTCTTCCTGATTGGGTTGAACGTGCTGGCGGTGATTGGGGTCAGCGCTGGAACGACACCGTCGGTAAAGCCACAGGTGTTCAGATTCCGCTTAAGTAAAAACTACCATGAAACGCCTCCTCTTTTGGCTTGTGCGCATTAACGAACAAGTAGCTGTTGCCGCGGGCATACTGTTACTTGTGACTGTTGTCGTCACGTTGTACGACATTATTGCGCGGCCATTCCAGATGTCTCTTGGTGGAACCGATGAGCTATCTGGCTATGCTATGGCGATAGCCACGAGTTGGGGTATCAGTTACGCGCTTACCAGCATGGCGCATGTACGCATTGATCTGCTGCGTGCGCGATGTGCCTCTCGCGGGCAGGCGTTGTTCGATGTTATCGCCATCCTGTCACTGGCCGGGGTTGCCTCGGTAGTCGCGTATAGAGTCTGGCCAGTGTTGGCTAAAACCATAAAATTTAATTCAACGGCAAACACTACGTTAGAAACGCCATTGTGGATTCCACAGTCACTTTGGCTTGCCGGATGGGTGTGGTTTGCGTTGTCGTCCATCATCTTAGCTATTTCAGTTTTGATCTATGTGGCTGCAGGAAAGTTTGACGAAGTCAACGAAGTGGCCGGGATGCGGGCGGACACATGATCCTGTTCACGACAACAGGGCTGTTAATTCTTCTGGCGCTCTCTATTCCCGTTGGCATTGTTTTATTTCTTCTAGCCTTTGGTATCGATACTTTTTTCAGCCCGTTTCCACTAATGCGTGGGCTAGGGCAGGTGGTCTGGTCTTCATCTAATAGTGCGACGTTAATAGCAATACCGTTCTTCGTGCTGCTTGGTGAGATCCTGGTACGAAGCGGTGTCGCGCAACGTACCTATAAAGCGCTTGAAGCCTGGGTGTCGTGGTTGCCCGGTGGTCTTATTCACGCCAACATAGCAACAGCAACATTGTTTTCTGCCACGTCCGGATCATCAGTAGCCACCGCCGCCACTGTGGCTTCTGTGGCCATGCCGCAGGCAGAGAAACTCGGATATGACCCGAAGCTGTTCTCCGGGGCAATAGCCGCCGGTGGCACATTGGGGATTATGATTCCGCCATCGATCAACTTAATCGTCTATGGTTTTCTGACCGAAACTTCTATTCCGCAACTGTTCGTTGCGGGTTTAATACCGGGTTTGTGTTTGGCCTTGATGTTTATGATCGTCACAGCCATGTTGTGTTCTGTTAAGCCATCACTTGGTGGGCCCGGAATCAGGTCAGACTGGGGACGTCGATTTGCAGGCTTAATCGACCTGATCCCATTACTGGGTTTGTTCGGCACAATCGTCGGCTCTATTTACGCGGGCTGGGCAACACCAACAGAAGCTGCTGCTATTGGTGTTGCCATGGCATTCGTTATTGCTGCCATGCACAAGGCTATCACCCGCGATATGCTAACGGACAGTCTAAAAGGCACGGTTCGAACAACAGCGATGATTATGTTGGTGGTCATTGGTGCCTATGTATTGAATTTTGTGTTAACAGCCGCGGGCGTCAGCCGCGCGCTGCAGGAGTTTTTGCAAAACCTGGGTATGGGAGCGCTTGCAACGTTGATGGTGATTGTATTGATGTACATCGTGCTTGGCTTCTTCATTGAGACGCTGTCATTGATGGTTGCCACCATACCGATTGTTGTGCCTATTGTTGCGGAGCTCGGGTACGATAAAATCTGGTTTGGCATTCTGATGATCATTCTGGTCGAGATGGCGCTTATCACACCACCTGTCGGGCTTAACCTTTATGTGGTTCAGGGTGCTCGCCAAAGCGGTCGATTCTCAGACGTTATGATAGGTGTGATTCCCTATGCGATCGCGATGCTGGTGATGGTCGGTTTATTAATCGCGTACCCGTCTATCGCGCTGTTTCTTCCCTCTATACTTTAGGAAAACACTCAATGAAGTTCACTACCGCTGACGGAGAACTCGAGCTTACGATTGATCACCTTTATGTAGCGGGTTGGACCGGTCGTGACAAGAGTGCGGTCGATCATCATATTGAAGAATTAGCAGCAATAGGTATTGCGCCGCCATCACAGGTGCCGCTTTACTATCGAGTGTCTAACGCACTGCTGACTCAAAGTGCCTCAATAGAAGTGCTGGGTGATGGAACATCCGGTGAAGTAGAGCCATTGTTGGTGCAAAAGGAAGGGCAGTTGTGGATAGGGCTGGCATCCGACCATACCGATCGTGAGTTAGAGGCGCATTCGGTCGCCGCATCTAAACAGATATGTCTCAAGCCTGCGGCACGTGAGCTTTGGAAGTATAACGATGTTAAAGACCATATTGATTCATTGATCTTACGTTGTTCGATAAAAGAGAATGGTGCATGGGTGAGCTATCAGGAAGGTGCACTGTCCAGTATTCGACCGCTTGCAGAGCTGATGCAAGGTTCAGGGTTTGCAGACAACGCGGCGATGCTATGCGGCACACTGGCAGCTATTGGCGGTGTACGCCCTGCCAGTGAATATAAAATGCGGCTGGAGGATCCAGTGCGTAATCAGGCAATCACCATGGATTACAACGTAACCCCATTGCCGATCGTAGCCTGAAGCAGTGACTCTCGATCAACTCACCACTTTTTTGTGGGTGTCTCGCCTGGGCGGTGTGCGCAGGGCCGCCACCGAGATGAACGTTTCGCAGCCAGCGGTATCTGGTCGGATTGCGGCACTGGAATCATCGTTGGGCACTACACTGTTTGATAGAACACAGCGCGGTGTAACACTGACTAAAAAAGGCGTGCTGCTAAGAGAGTATGCCGAGAGCATTGTTGACATAATAGAAGATATTAAAGCCAATGTGGTACCGGCTGAGGCCTTTGACAACCTGCTAAGGATTGGTGTTGCCGAAACCATAGTGCAACTTTGGTTGCCCAACTTCCTTGAAAACCTCTATGAGAAATACCCGAACATAAAGGTTGAAATTGTGGTTGATGTATCGATTAATTTACGGCAGCAATTGCTGGAACGATCTCTGGACTTCGCAATTATGATGGGGCCGGTGTCTGAATATTCGATTGATAATGTCGGTCTGCCAGCCATTGAACTGACGTGGTTTAGAGCTAAAGATAAACCCAATACGGACTTCAACACCGTTCCGGTGGTTTCCTATACGCGACAATCACGACCTTATCGCGAACTGCGTGGAGAGCTTCGCAGCCGCTATGGTCAGGGTACACAGATATTCCCTTCAAGTTCGATCTACGCCGGGCTTGAAATGGTGGCCTCAGGAATAGGTGTTGGACTGTTCCCGCATCAGCTGGGACTGGAGCTCATCAAGCAAGGTCGCATAGTGACTTTTGATCCCGGTTGGAAACTTGAGCCTCTGTCATTTACGGCGTCCTATATTGGAGACCCGCGCAATAAACTGCATGCAGAGGCGGCAGCAATAGCAGCCACTACCGCAAAACAATATCTAAGTGAGTAGGTGCACAATGGAAAATCAATATCCGTGGTCCACAGAGTCAGCAACTAGGCGACTGGCAGAAGTTAAGAATAGAATTAACTCTAATGAGCCCGCCTTAAAAAGTGTATTCACGCAAACCTTTTTTGATGAGGCCGAAGAGCAATTAAGTGCGATGAGTGATCATAAAGACTCGCCGCTGTGTGGAGCGCTCATTTCTATAAAGGATCTGTTTGATGTTGAAGGCTTTGTTACCAGGGCGGGAACGAAGTTTATGGCGGAAGACTCACCTGCCAATATGGATGCGCCACCGATCAAGCATTTAAGGGATGCAGGTGCCGTATTGTTAGGCCATACAAATATGACAGAGTTAGCCTATTCAGGGCTGGGCCTTAACCCTCATTACGGTACCCCTGAAAATGCGCTAAAGCCAGGCTGCATACCCGGTGGTTCAACGGCAGGAGGGGCAGTTTCTGTGGCACGCGGTATTGCAGACATTGCAATAGGCACTGATACAGGCGGGTCTTTAAGAATACCGGCAGCGTTTAACGGGATTGTCGGTTTTAAGCCAAGTCAAAGTACCGTATCGCGCAGAGGGTGTAAGGCACTGTCCAGAAGTCTGGACAGCGTCGGCCCCATGGCACGATCTGTAGCCGCTTGTGAAATTGCCTATAAAGCGATGTCAAACGGTGCGGCTAACTCTGGTGTAAAGGTCAGTAAAGAGTTCATCATTCCCGTCAACTATGGCATGGGCGATATGGAAGCACCGGTAGATGCAGCCTTTGAAGATGCAGTGGCCAAACTACAAGCGGCGGGCTACCGGATTCAACGAAAATCTGTTGAAGCGTTAGATGCGCTTAAAGAGCTTGCGGTCTGGCATTTTTCGGCTGTTGAGTCTCGTAGTGAATACGAACAGGTATATCAAACAAAGAGGGATATGATGGACCCGCGGGTTGCAGGATCTACAAGAATGGGGCGGGCGGATGATGTCAGTGCAATATCGTATCGGCAAACACTTAACTTGCGACAAAAGCTAATCGAGCAATACGCTGATGAAATGGGTAGCAGAATTCTGCTTATGCCCACCGTGCCGATTCTACCGCCTGCTTTTTCCGCTATGGAAGATGATAACGAATACGGTCGGGTTAACTTGCAGGTATTACGCAACCCGTCAATTGCTAACGTGATGGACTGTTGTAGTATTTCGCTTCCCTATGCACATGCAGGGGAAACCATCGGGGTGATGATGACTGCTGTAGGCAATCATGATTTGAGTTTGTTGGAGTTGGCGTTCCAGTGTGAAGCGTTATGGAAGCCGGTAGTATAAGAGTGAATGGGATGGTGGATGCGCTTTCAGCTTATGCGCTCCTACGGATTCGGTGATACCAGACACGCTGGGGATTGTAGGTGAGTCCAGAGCGATGAAGGAACCCGACGCGTGAGCGAGTGGCATGTCACGGAGATTTCCCAATTCGTTTTGTGAAAGGTATTTACGTGTGGTCTGTACATCGCGGCGTATATCTCTATTCGCCTGTCTGGCCTCCAGGCTTATTCCCCCACCAATCCATGTACTATTGTTCATCGAATAATTGACTAGTGAATTCACGCTACAATATTTAGTTGTTGAATTCGGGGTGAATGTTATGCCAATGGCATGTGCGAGACATATACTGGTGAAAACGAAGAGTGAAGCTGAAGCGTTAAAAGTTAAATTGGCAGAAGGTGCTGAGTTTGCGAGCCTGGCCAAAAAACACTCAAGCTGTAGCTCGGCGAAACGGGGTGGAGACTTGGGTGAGTTTGCACCGGGAAAAATGCTACCGGCGTTCGATAGAGTGGTTTTTAAGATGCCGTTGTTGAAAGTACATGGGCCGATTAAGACTAAATACGGTTTTCATTTGATTGAGACGATCTATCGTACATAGTGAGACTCATAAGGTTTCAAGTGAAAAGCATAGATGTGGCTTGCCACTCGCTCACGCGTCGGGTTTCCTGAGCGGTCTGCGGTCTGACGTTGTAGTGGATGCCAGTGCGTCAGTAGATGAGTATCGGCGTTTGATTGCTTTGAACGATCTCCGATAGAACACCGAAACTTCTTTGGAAGCCCGACGCGTGAGCGAGTGGGTGTGCTGGCGCGATATATTACTGGTTGAATGGGTGGTAACAGATTTACCTGTATTCAAAGGGTAGCTTCTGCACGAGCTGCGCGGCGTGAGGGTTGTGTATATGTGGCTTGCCACTCGCTCACGCGTCGGGTTTCCTGAGCGGTCTCCGGTCTCCGGTCTCCGGTCTCCGGTCTGAGGTCTGACGTTGTAGCGGATGTCAGTGCATCAGTAGATGGGTATCGGCGTTTGATTGCTTTGAACGATCTCCGATAGCACACCGAAAATTCTTTTGGAAGCCCGACGCGTGAGCGAGTGGTTGTGCTGGCGCGATATATTGCCGGTTAAATGGGTGGTAACAGATTCACCTGTATTCAAGGGGTAGTTTTCTGCACGAGCTGCGCGGCGTGCGGGTTGTATATATGTAGCTTGCCACTCGCTCACGCGCCGAGTTCCCTGAACGGTCCGAAGTGGCACTGTAAACACGTAACCTTCGATACAAGAACGATCACGTTGGAGGGGGATATAAGCGAAAAAGCGCATCCACCAATACCATTACTGATGGATACACTATTATCAAAACCGCGAGTCGATTGAAGGCCTTGGCCTACCGCGTTTAATTAGATCTTTCGAACGTCCGGTCCGTCCGGGGTATCTACCACTTCGAAGCCAAGGGCTGCAAGATCATCTCGAGCTTTATC